>VGZQ01000118.1 GCA_016872535.1 Rhodospirillales bacterium
TTGAACGACCCGCAGAAAACGCACTTGCGGCCCCGCTCAAAGTTGGCCGCACACCCGAAAACCCTCGAACCCCCTATAACCATGCGCCTTTCCTCCTAGCACATGGTTACGAATCGCCCTAATTACCAAAGATATTTTTGTATCGTGGCTGAACTAACGCCACTCGGTTACGATTTCGTAGATTCGTGCCAGTCTGAAGACGAAGCATGACGGGACATTGCCAAGCGGCATTGACAATTACATGGACCTAGGTGTCGCGCCCACCTCGGCTTGAACCGATCGCCTGAGCTCAATTCCCGGGCCGAAAGCGGGGCTGGTCACGCCGCCCTCACCCCCGCTCCCAATCCCAGCGGATGCCGGCTTCCTTGAACATGGCGCGAGCGATTTGCGCCGTCTTGCCCCAGCGCGGGTGCTTGAAGTCGGGCGGCGGCGAGACCACCCGCACGATGCCCGCCTGGATGATGAGCGCGGCGCAACGCGCGCACGGCGGCAGCGGCACGACATAGAGGGTGCAGCCTTCGGCCCTGGACCCTGCGAACATCAGCGCGTTCTGTTCCGCGTGCACGATCATCTCGTACTTGGTGTCGCGATCGAGCAGGCGCTCGGGCAGATCCGCCACCCCGGCGGGAAAGCCGTTGAACCCGGTCGAGACGATGCGCCTGGACTTGGTGTGGGTGACGACGGCGCCGACCTGGGTCGAGGGGTCCTTCGACCACTTGGCAATGAATTCGGCGAGTTCGAGGAACCGGCGGTCCCAGCGGTCGAGGGAACGTTTCATGGTTTAAGAACCGCCGTCACAAATCTGCGAGTCACCCCCACCCCATCCCTCCCCCGTCGAGGGGGAGGGGGCGAAAGGTTGATCCGCGACTCCTTTCCCTCCCCCCTTGCGGGGGAGGGTTAGGGTGGGGGGTGAATGGCGCATCCCTAGTTCCCGGTGTCAGTGCATGCGCCGCACGGGCGGCAGCTTGTCGCCGCGGCGGATGGATTCGGGATCGCTGTCGACGTAAAGCCCGAGTTCCGCCGGATCGACCCCGATCTGATCGCACAGCATGACGATCTCGATCTGATCGGCGAGGCTGGTATCGTCGTTCATCTCGCTGACCGCGAGGCAAAGCTGGATCAGAAGCCGGGCCGTGTCCGGGTTCTTGGTCGCGCGCCGCACGGTGGCGAGGGCGCGGGCCCGGCCCTTGCGCGGGTGTTCGAGGATGCGCTCGGCGTGGGCGTTGAACACCTCGACGCCTTCGTGCGGGTCGAACACCTTGAGCGCCTCCAGGGTTTCCAAAATCTGGTCGATGCGGACGCGCTGCGCGAAGGTGACGGGTCCGCGCGCGGTCGCCACCAGGGCGCAGGCCGCCATCGCCGCCTCGAGAAACGGGCGGTTGTGGTGGCGCTCGACCTCCTTGCGATAGAGCGTGGTCAGGTTTTGCAGAAAACCCGCCATCCCGTCCTCCCCGGTTTTGCGAAAGCCTAGCGCGGGGAGGGACCGCGTTCCAGCACCGCGACGAAAAAGCCGTCGGTGCCGTGGCGGGCCGGGGTCAACCGCAAGAACTGGTTCCCCGTCGGCGCTCGGCCCCCCAAGGTTTCTTCCCAGACCCCGGCGACGGGGAGCGCCCGGAAATCCCGATTATGTTCGAGAAACGACGCGACCTGCGTCTCGTTCTCCTCGGGCAGGACCGAGCAGGTGGCGTAGATAAGCCGTCCGCCGGGCCGGACCAGAACGGCGGCGGCCCGCAGGATATTTTGCTGGAGGCGGACGAGTTCCGCGAGCCGCGCGGCGTCGAGCCGCCATTTGGCGAGCGGATCGCGCCGCCACGCGCCGGAGCCCGAGCACGGCGCGTCGATGAGCACCCGGTCGGCGGCGTTCGCGAGACCGGCGGGTGGGGCAATAGCGTCGTCGGCGACAACGAGGCGTTCGACGTTTTCCGCGCCCGCGCGGGCGAGGCGTTCGTTCATGCGTTCGAGCCGTTCGGCCGAGGAATCGCAGGCGATCAGGCGGCCCCGGATACGGCCCCCTTCACCCATGGCGGCGGCGAGCGCCAGCGTCTTGCCGCCCGCGCCGGCGCAATAGTCGATTATCGTCATCCCAGGCCGCGCGCCGACCAAGGCCGCGACCAGTTGCGAGCCTTCGTCCTGGACCTCGATCAGGCCTTGTTTGAAGGCGCGCGAATTTTGGACTCGCGGATGGCCTTCGACGCGGAGGCCTGAAGGCGCGAGCGGCGTCGGGACGGCGGCGATCTTTTCGGCGGCGAGCGCCGCGCGCGCGTCCTCGCGCGTCGTCTTGAGGGCGTTGACGCGAAGATCGAGGGGGGCGGGCGCGTTGAGCGCGGCCATGTCGCGCGCGAGGTCGCCGCCGAAGGCGGCGCGCAGCGATTTGTCGAGCCATTGCGGGTATTCGAAGCGCACCCCGTCGGGCATGGCGGGATCGTCGAGGGGACGGCCGACGAGGGCGAGAGCCGCGCGGCGTTCTTCGTCCGAAAGGGCCGCGGGCGCGTGAACCGAAGAACCGAACAGGGCCATCGCTTCATCCGCCGCGAGGCCGTCGCCCACGATCGCATCGGCGAGCGCAAGCGCGCGGGGCGAAGGGGATGTCGATTGCTGCGCGCGGGGATTCGCCCGCGCGACATGCCAGGTCAGCCGCGCGCGGCGCCGCAGCACGCCGAACACGCGCGCGCGCACCGCGCGCCGGTCGGCCGAACCGGCGTAGCGGCGGCGGCGGAAATAAGCGTCGAGAATCGCGTCGGGGGGAAGGGGCGCGGCGAACGCCTGGTCGAGAACCTCGATCGCCGCCTGCAGGCGCGCGCCGGGAGTCATGACGAAGCGGCGTCAGCCGCTCGGGCGGTAATTGGGCGCCTCGCGGGTGATGATGACGTCGTGCACATGCCCTTCGCGCAGGCCGGCGCCGGTGACGCGGCGGAAGCGGCAGTTCCTCTGCATCTCGGGGACAGTGCGGTTGCCGGTATAGCCCATGGCCGCGCGCAGGCCGCCGACCAGCTGGTGGATGACGGTGGCGACCGGGCCCTTGTAGGGCACCTGACCCTCGATCCCTTCCGGCACCAGTTTCAGCTTGTCGCCCACTTCCTGCTGGAAATAGCGGTCGGCCGAACCGCGCGCCATGGCGCCGATCGAGCCCATGCCGCGATAGGCCTTGTACGAGCGGCCCTGGTAGAGGAACACCTCGCCCGGGCTTTCGTCGGTGCCGGCGAGCAGCGAGCCGACCATCACGCAATCGGCGCCGGCGGCGATCGCCTTGGCCAGATCGCCCGAATACTTGATGCCGCCGTCGGCGATCAGCGGCACGTCGTGCCGGCGGCAGGCCTCGGCGACCTCGAGCACGGCGGAGAGCTGCGGCAGGCCGACGCCCGCCACCATGCGCGTGGTGCAGATGGTGCCGGGACCGATGCCGACCTTGATCGAGTCGGCGCCGGCCTTGATCAGGGCGTCGGCGGCCTCGGGCGTGACCACGTTGCCGGCGATCACCTGGGCGCGGTTGCTGAGCTTCTTGATCGCGCGCACCGCCTCCATCACGCCCTTGGAATGGCCGTGGGCGGTGTCGACCACGATCACGTCGGCTTCGGCCGCGAGCAGGGCTTCCGCGCGCGCGATGCCGGCGGCGCCGACGCCGGTCGCGGCGGCCGCGCGCAGACGCCCCTTGTCGTCCTTGGCGGCGTCGGGGTGGCGTTCGGCCTTTTCGATGTCCTTGACGGTGATCAGACCGATGCAGCGGAACGCATCGTCCACCACCACCAGCTTTTCGATCCGGTATTGGTGCAGCAGGCGCTTGGCCTCGTCGCGCGCCACGCCTTCCTTGACCGTGACCAGCGGTCTCTCGGCGGTGTGGCGGGTCATCAACTCGCGCACCGGCTGGCGCGTGTCGGTGGCGAAGCGCACGTCGCGGTTGGTGAGGATGCCGACCAGCTTGCCGGTGTCCTTTTCGACCACCGGAATGCCGGAAAACGAATGCTCGGCCTTGATGCGCAGCGCGTCGGCGAGCGTCGCGTCGGGGGAAATGGTGAGCGGATTGACCACCATACCCGATTCGAACTTCTTCACCTTGCGCACCTCGGCCGCCTGCTCCGCCGGTTCCAGGTTCTTGTGGATGACGCCGATGCCGCCCGCTTGCGCCATGGCGATGGCGAGGCGGGCCTCGGTCACCGTGTCCATCGCCGCCGAAATCAGCGGGATACCGAGCCGGATTTCGCGGGTCAGCCGGGTCGCGGTCGAGGCGTCGGAGGGCAGGACGGAGGATTCCTGCGGCACCAGCAGCACGTCGTCGAAGGTCAGGGCCTCGGCGATGCCGTTGTTGTTGCTTTTGGGAGGGGCGCTCATGCGGCCTACCTTTCGCGGCGCGAATGTCGGGGCGCGGTAGGCGCGGTATCATACACGAGCGCACCCGCTTGCCAAGGGCGGGTGAACCGGCGAATCGCCCGGAAAACCTTGGCAATTGGCGTCCGGGGCGAAACCGGCCTATATCAAATCAGAGGAAGATCGTCGAACAGGGGAGATCGCTCCATGCCCACCAAAATCCCGCGCACCTGGATTCTGATCGCCGACGGCGCGCGCGCCCACGTGGTGGCCAGCGCCCGACCGGGCGCCGGCCTGAAGATCGTTCCCGGCAGCGACATCCGCCACGACCACGCGCCGACCCGCGCCATCGGCAGCGACCGGCCGGGACGGTCGCGGGAAAGCGTCGGCGGATCGCGCCACGCGCTGGCGCCGCGCATCGACTGGCACCGACAGCAGAAAGAGGAATTCGCCCGCGCCGTCGCGAAGAAGCTCGACGCGGACGCCGCACGCGGCCGGTTCGAGCGCCTGGTGCTGGTGGCGCCGCCCGGAACGTTGGGCGAGATCCGCGCCCAGCTGAAGGCGGCGACCCTGAAACGCATCACGGCCGAGATCAACAAGGACCTGACCCACGTGCCGATCCCCGAACTGGCCGCGCACCTGGAGGAGACGGTAAAGGTTTAGACCACGCGGAATCCTTGCGCGACGACGTAGGTTTCCGCCGACTCCGAACGGCTGGCTGGCGGCTTGGCGTGGCGCACGGTCGCGAACGAGCGCTTCAGGTCGGCAAGCAGCGCGCCTTCGGCGCCGCCCTGAAACACCTTGGCGACGAACGCGCCGCCCGGCTTCAGGATTTCGCGCGCGAAGGCGAACGCGGCCTCGGCCAGCGCGACGATGCGCAGATGATCGGTCGCCCCGTGCCCGGTCGCCGCAGGCGACATGTCGCTCAGCACCACGTCGGCCGGCCCGCCGAGGGCGTCGCGGATTTTGGCCGGGGTCGCGGGGTCGGTGAGGTCGGCTTCGAGGATCGTGGCGCCGGCGATCGCGTCCATCGGACGGAGATCGACCGCGGCCACCCGGCCCGAGGGGCCGACGCGCTCGAGCGCGACCTGGGTCCAGCCGCCGGGGGCGGCACCGAGATCGACCACCTTGGCGCCGGGCTTGAAAAGGCGAAAACGGCCGTCGAGTTCGGCGAGCTTGAACGCGGCGCGCGAACGCAGGCCTCGGCGCGCGGCTTCCGCGACGTAGGGGTCGTTGATCTGGCGCTGCAGCCAGCGGGTCGAGGACGCGGTGCGTTGGCGCGCGGTGCGGACCCGTGCCTTTGCGCCGCGGCCCGCGAAGCGGGTGGCGCCGGTTCGGTTTCGGCTCATGGCGCGCGCGAGTCCGTGTCATGTGCGCTCGGCGCGCGCGAGCCCGCGGCGGCGTCGGCGGCGATCATTTCGAGCAGCAGGCCCTCGCGGATGCCGCGATCGGCGGCGCGCAGCCGCGCCACCGGCCAGCGCCGGCAGATGGCTTCGAGTACGGCGCAGCCGAGCGCGACCAGATCGGCGCGCTCGGCGCCGACGCAGGGAAGGCGCGCGCGTTCGGCCGGTGTCATGGCGGCGAGACGGCGGCCGATGGCGGAAGCCCGTGCCGCTTCCATGGTCAGGCCGTCGACCCGCGAGCGGTCGTAGAACGGCAGGTCGAGATAAACGCCGCCGAGCGTGGTCATGGTACCCGACGTGCCGAGGACGAACACCTCGCCCTGGGCCGCGCGCTCGGCGACGCCGTGGGCGGCGTCGAACGCGGCGAGGCCGCGGCCGAGACGTTCGACCAGCGCGTCGTAGTCGGCGCCGCCGAGCGCGCCGGGGCCCTCGGTTTCGGCGAGCGTGACCACGCCCAAGGGCAGCGATTCTACCCCGAGCAGGCAGGGCGGCGCCGACGGCGATTGCGCGACCCACATCAGTTCGGTCGAGCCGCCGCCGATGTCGAACACCAGGGCGAACGGATAACGGGAATCGAGTAGCGGCGCGCAGCCGAGCAGCGTCAGGCGCGCTTCCTCGGCCGGCGAGATGGTTTCGAACGCGAGCCCGGTTTCGACGGCGACACGGCCGAGAAAGTCGCCGCCGTTGCCGGCGCGGCGGCAGGCCTCGGTGGCGACGCCGCGCGCGCGGCGGGGCCTGCGCGCCG
>VGZQ01000119.1 GCA_016872535.1 Rhodospirillales bacterium
GCCGCGCCCGCGATCCCGCCGTTGTAGATCGCGCTTGGCCGATAAGGTTCGAGCGCCGTAAGGGCGCCTCCGCTCCAGAGCGGGCGGACGCCCAGCCCGCACGTCGCCCCGCCCGGCTCGACGCCGCGGAACGGGTCGACGATCTGGCCGTCCTTCGCCACCTGAATATGCACGTGGGGAAATTCGGCGAGGCCCGATTGGCCGACCATGCCGATGGCGTCGCCGGCGGCGACCCGATCGCCCGGCTTGACCGCAATGCTGCCCCGGCGCAGATGGCAATATTGGGTCGTCCACCCCCGGCCGTGATCGATGACGAGACCGTTGCCGCATTCGCGCCCGGCGATATCGTTGTCGGCGGGACCTCCCGTTCCGCCCGCGTCCGCCATGCCGTCGCGCGCGCGCAGCACTACGCCGGCGGCGGCCGCGCGCACCGGCACGCCCTGCGTAACCAGGGAAAAATCGCGCACGGCGAAATCGACGCCCTTGTGGCCGTCGTAACTGGCGCGGCCGCAGGCGTAGTCGCGCACCCCGGGGCCGGGGTCGAGATCGACGTAATTGACCACCCAGCAATCGGCGCCCGGGCGGCACGCAAGCGGCAGTTCGAGCCCGAGTTCGGCCGCGGCCTCGGCGGTTGCCAGAACCAAGCCGAGAACCAACCATCCGATCCGGAACGAGCGTTTCCGCGATTTCATCGGCTTTTGTCCATCGCCATGGGGGGCCGCCCCCGATTGCCGGAAGGGCGGGCGCGTGACATGAATAGTACCCCACCCGCCGCCCCGCCCTTAGCCGAGGATTTTCCCATGAACCAGACACCCGAGACCGCCGCGAGCGATCGCGACCTCCTGCACGGGTATTATTTCGAGGACCTGAAGGAGGGCATGAGCGATATCTACGGCAAGACCGTGACCGACGCCGACATCGTGATGTTCGCCGGCGTTTCCGGCGACATCAACCCGGTCCACCTTAACCACGAGTTTGCCTCCGAGACCATGTTCCAAGGCCGCATCGCCCACGGCATGCTCACGGCGAGCTTCATTTCGACCGTGATCGGCACCAAGATGCCGGGGCCGGGCTGCATCTACGTCAGCCAGGCGCTGCGCTTCAAGGCGCCGGTCAAGTCTGGCGACACCGTCATCGCCCGGGCGACGGTAACCAAGCTGATCCCGGAAAAGCACTTCGTCGAAATCAAAACCCAGTGCCTGGTCAAGGGCAAGGTGGTGCTGGACGGCGAAGCGACCGTGATGGTGCCGACCCGCAAGAAGTAGCCGCCCAAGCGCCTTGAATCGGCTCAAGTTTCACCCTTGACCCGATCCCGGGCCGGGGGCACCTTCGCCCCCCCATGCGGATCTTCAGGCACCTGGGCGACCTGCCCGCCGCCCTGCGCGGCGCGGCCGTCGCCATCGGCAATTTCGACGGCGTTCACTTGGGCCACCGGGCGGTGATCGCCGAAGCCGGCCAGCTCGCCCACGCCCACGGCGCGCCGTGGGCGGTGCTGACGTTCGAGCCCCACCCCCGCAACCTGTTCCGCCCGGGCGATCCGCCGTTCCGGCTGACGCGGCTCCGCGCCAAGGCGCGCTTCATCGCCGAATTGGGCGTCGATCTGATGGTCGCGCTGCGCTTCGACCGCGCGTTCGCGTCGCTCACCGCCGACGAATTCATTCGCCGGATCCTGGTCGAAGGATTTCGCGCCAGCCATGTCGTCGCCGGTTACGATTTCGTCTTCGGCAAGGGGCGTACCGGCAATTGCGAACTGCTGCTCCGGGCCGGGCGCGATCTCGGCTTCGACGTCACCGCCGTTCACGCCGTGCGCGACAAGGCGGGCGAGGTTTTGTCGTCGAGCCGGGTGCGCGACGCGCTGCGCCGAGGCGACGTCGCGGCGGCCGGGGCCATTCTCGGCCGCGCGCCGGAAATCGAGGGCCGGGTCATGCCGGGCGACAAGCGCGGCCGCACCATCGGATTCCCCACCGCCAACATTGCGCTCCGCGACCATTTGCGCCCCGCCGGCGGCGTCTACGCCGTGCGGGTCGCGATCGAGGGCGACAACGGCGCTGACGGCAAGCCCATCTGGCGCGCGGGCGTCGCCAACATCGGCCGGCGGCCGACCTTCGGCGGCGAGGTCGAGATGCTGGAGGTGTTTCTCTTCGACTTCGCGGGCGATCTCTACGGCCGGCGCCTGCGAGTCCGGCTGGTCGAGCATCTCCGCCGCGAGCGCGCCTTTGACGGGATCGATTCGCTTCGTGCGCAGATCGCCGAGGACAGCCTGCGCGCCCGTCGCATCCTGGCGGCGTCATGAACATGCCCGATTACAAGGCGACCGTTTTCCTGCCCGACACGCCGTTTCCGATGAAGGCGGGGCTGGCCAAGCGCGAACCGGAAATCCTCAAGCGCTGGGAGGCGATCGGACTCTATCGGCGCTTGCGCGAACAGGCCAAGGGCCGGCCCAAGTTTGTGCTGCACGACGGCCCGCCCTACGCCAACGGCCATCTGCACATCGGCCACGCCCTCAACAAGATTCTCAAGGACGTCATCAACCGCTCGCGCCAGATGCTCGGATTCGACGCCGACTACGTGCCCGGCTGGGACTGCCATGGCCTGCCGATCGAATGGAAGATCGAGGAAAAATATCGCGCCGCCGGCAAGGACAAGGACCAGGTGCCGACCCTCGCCTTCCGCCGCGAATGCCGCGAGTTCGCCGACCACTGGATCGGCGTGCAGCGCGAGGAATTCCGGCGCCTGGGCGTGATCGGCAATTGGGACAACCCCTATTCGACCATGACCTTCGCCGCCGAAACCCAGATCGTGCGCGAGGTGATGAAGTTCGCGATGAACGGGCTGCTCTATCGCGGCTCCAAGCCGGTGATGTGGTCGGTGGTGGAAAAGACCGCGCTCGCCGAGGCCGAAGTCGAGTACCACGATTACGAATCCGATCAGGTGTGGGTGAAGTTCGGCATCAAAGAAGTCATCAGTTCGGATCTGAGCGGTCTTATGGATGCCTGCATCGTCATCTGGACGACGACGCCTTGGACACTGCCTGGCAACCGCGCCATCGCTTTTTCGCCGAAGATCAAATGCGGCCTCTATAAAGTCACTAGCGCGCCCGAGGGGAACTGGACCAAGGTCGGCGAAACATTGATCGTCGCGGATACGCTCGCCCAGGCCGTATTCGACAAGGCGCGTGTTTCTGCCGAACGCCTCCGCGACGTCGATCCGGCGAACATCGTGAAATGTCGGCATCCGCTCGCCTTTGCCATTTCCGGCTACGAATTCGACGTTCCAATGCTGCCGGGCGAACACGTCACCGAGGACACCGGCACCGGTTTCGTCCATACCGCCCCAGGGCACGGCACCGACGACTTCGATATCTGGATGGCGAACAAGGCTTCGCTGGAAGAACGCGGCATCGACACCACCATCCCCTCCACCGTCGACGGCGACGGGTTCTTCACCGACGAGGCGCCCGGCTTCGCGGGCAAGCGGGTGATTACCGATACGGGCAAGAAGGGCGACGCCAACGAAGTGGTCATCCAGGCCTTGATCGAGGCCAATGCCCTGGTCGCGCGCGGCAGGCTAGTTCACCAGTACCCGCACTCCTGGCGCTCGAAAAAGCCGATCATCTTCCGCAACACGCCGCAATGGTTCATCGCCATGGACCGGCCGATCGCGGAAAAACGAGGCGACACGCTGCGCGCCCGGGCGCTTCGGGCCATCGACGCGACCCGCTTCGTTCCCGCCACCGGCCAGAACCGCCTCAAGGGCATGATCGAGACCCGCCCCGATTGGGTGATCTCGCGCCAGCGCGCCTGGGGCGTGCCGATCGCCGTGTTCGCGCACAAGAAGACCGGCGAGCCCCTGCGCGATCCGACGGTGAACGAGCGCATCGCCGCCGCCTTCGCGCAAGAAGGCGCCGACGCCTGGTTCGCATCAAAGCCCGAACGCTTCCTCGGCAACGCCCACAACCCCGCCGATTACGACCAAGTCACCGACATCCTCGACGTCTGGTTCGAGTCGGGCTCGACCCACAGTTTCGTCCTCGAAGGCGGCGCGTGGAACCTGGCCTGGCCGGCGTCCCTCTATCTCGAAGGCTCCGATCAGCACCGCGGCTGGTTCCATTCCTCGCTGCTGGAATCCTGCGGCACGCGCGGCCGCGCGCCGTTCGAATCGGTGCTGACCCACGGCTTCGTGCTGGCCGAGGACGGCCAGAAAATGTCGAAGTCGCTCGGCAACATCGTTTCGCCGCAGGACGTGGTCGGGCGCGAGGGCGCGGACATTCTCCGCCTGTGGGTGGTCGGGTCCGACTACGAGGACGATCTCCGCATCGGCCCCGAAATCCTGAAGCAGCAAACGGACGTCTACCGCCGCCTGCGCAACACGCTTCGCTACCTGCTCGGCGGCCTGAAGGATTTTTCGACGGGCGAGCGCGTCGCGGCCAACGACATGCCGGAACTGGAACGCTGGGTGCTGCACCGGCTCGCCGATCTCGACCGCTCCTTGCGCGCGGCCTGCGACAGTTTCGTGTTCCACCGTTTCTTCGCCGACCTGCACTCGTTCTGCGCCAGCGATCTGTCGGCGTTCTATTTCGACGTCCGCAAGGACGCGCTCTACTGCGATCCCGCGACCTCGCGGTTGCGCCGCGCGGCGCGCACGGTGCTCGACATCCTGTTCGAAACGCTGACCGCCTGGCTCGCGCCGTTCGCCTGCTTCACCGCCGAGGAAGCCTGGCTTACCCGCCATCCGGACGGCATCAGCGTGCACCTGAGGCCGTTTCCGGAAATCCCCGCGTCCTGGCACGACGACGCGCTGGCGGCGAAATGGGACAAGGTGCGCGCGCTCCGGCGCGTGGTCACCGGCGCGCTCGAAAAAGAACGCGCGGAAAAACGGATCGGCTCCAGCCTGCAGGCGGCGCCGACCGTTTATGCCGGCGCCGATTACGTCAAGGCGCTCGCCGGATTGAATCTCGCCGAAATCGCCATCACCTCGAACGCGCGCCTGGCGGAAGGGCCGCCGCCCGCCGGCGCGTTCGTTCTTCCCGACGTGCCGGGCGTCGGCGTCGTCCCCGCCGCCGCCGAAGGCGAAAAATGCGAACGGTGTTGGAAAGTGCTGCCCGACGTCGGCCACGACGCGCGCTTTCCCGGAACCTGCCGGCGCTGCGCCGCGGCGATCGCCGGTTCCCTCGCCGCCCAATGACTCGCCCGCGCCGCTTCGCGCTCGGCCTCGGCGTTGCCGCCGCCGTCGTTATCGTCGACCAGGTTTCCAAATGGTGGATCGTCGAACGCGTCATGACCCCTCCGCGCGTCATTCCGGTCACGCCCTTTTTCAATTTGGTGATGGGCTGGAACCGGGGCGTGAGCTTCGGCATGTTCAACTGGGATTCGGCGGCGACCGCCTGGGTGCTGTCGGCGCTCGCGCTCGTCATCGTCGCCGTCCTGCTGGCGTGGATGGCCAAGGAAAGCCGCGAGGTCGTCGTCGCCGCTCTCGGACTCGTGATCGGCGGCGCGCTCGGCAACGTGATCGACCGCGCGCGATTCGGCGCGGTCGCCGATTTTCTCGATTTTCACGCCTTCGGCTGGCATTGGCCGGCGTTCAACGCGGCGGACACGGCGATTTCGCTGGGCGCCTTGGCGCTGCTCGCGGATGCCTTGTTCGCCCGCCCGGATTTGCCTAAAAATAAGGGATCGGGCGATCCCGGCGGGCCGCCGGGAGCCTAAGTGTCATGACCGTAAAACGAATTGTCATCGCGACGGGTTGGGTTGCGCTCGTGCTCGCACTGGGCGCGTGCGAGGACACGCGCAAAATTCTCGGCATGGACAAGCGCCCGCCCGACGAATTTTCGGTCTATTCCCGCGCGCCGTTGTCGCTGCCGCCGAATTTCGACCTGCGCCCGCCCGCGCCGGGCGAGGCGCGCCCCCAGGAGACGGCCCCCTCGACCGATGCCGAGCAGGCCTTGCGCGGCCGGCGGCCCGGCCTGATCGAGGAACAACCGGCGCCGGAGGGTTCCAGCCCCGGCGTGCGCGCGCTCTTGCGCCAAACCGGCGGGCTGACGGTGCAGCCCAATATCCGGGTGGTCGTCAACGAAGAAGCCGCCGGCCTGGCCCAGGAAAACGAACGCATCACCGACAAGATTCTGTTTTGGCGCAAGCCCGAACCGGAAGGCGTCGTCGTCAACGCGGAGAAGGAAAACCAGCGCATCCGCGAGAACCAGGCGCTCGGCAAGCCGGTCAACGAGGGCGAAACGCCCGTCATCCAGCGCAAAAAGCGCGGGCTGTTCTAGGGTCTGTACTCAATTAGGGGATTCTCAACGCTACGAAGATGTGATTCAAGCCTCCGAGGAGAACGGAGGCTGGGATGGCGCATCTTTACTGGCTGAACGACAAGGAATGGGCGCGGATCAGGC
>VGZQ01000120.1 GCA_016872535.1 Rhodospirillales bacterium
TCGGCCGACGCGCGGCCGGAAGAGCTGTACACCGAGGGCACCGGGTCGTTCGAGTTCCAGCGCACGGCGTCGCGCCTGATCGAAATGCAGTCGGACGACTACATTTCCTCCTGGGACGACCGGGGCTGACTTCTCACAGATCGAGCAGAACCGGCGGCGATCCGAAGTTCGCCCTCTGGGATGATGGAAGTTTTCACGTTCGCCTATCCCGCGATGCGGCCCGCAGAGCTTTTTCCAGCGGATCGAGATCGTCGACCACAACGTCCCAAATCCGGCGCGTGTTGGTCCGGAAGTACTCGTGCACGATACGATCGCGTATCCCAGCGATGGCTCGCCAGGGAATGGCCGAGTGAGCCGCCTTCAATTCCGGACTGAGGCCTTTCGCGGCCTCTCCAATGACGCCAATGGAGTAAAGAACCGAACGGACGACCATCGGGTTTCGCGCGAAGGCCGGATAATCCATTCCCGCCGTGTCGGCGCGGATATCGGCGATAGCAGTCAGGATATCGTCAATCCACTCGCCGTCGCTGCGGGCCATCAAAATACCCGCACATGCTCCCGGTCGAACGCCGCGCGTACCGTCGGTCGAAGGGCGTCGGTTTCGCCGAGATCGACGGGACGTCCCAAACGGTCTTCGAGCAAAAGCCGCGTGTCTTCCATGCGGATCAAGGAAAACGACCGGCCGGCCTCGATGTCGACGGCGATATCCACATCGCTGTCAACGCGCTCGTCGCCGCGCGCCACCGACCCAAAAATAGCCAAATGACGGATGCCGCGGCGGTGGAGCTCGGCCTCCTCCGCCTTGATCCGGGCCATCATCTCATCAAGCGCTCTCGCCATTGCTTCTCGGGCCGTTTCTTCATTCGTTTCATAACATTAGGCAGAATATGCCGAAACCACAAGTCGCACCGCTCCTTGAATGGCCGGGTTCCTATCCGGCATCATTGCTGCTAAGGATTCCCAGCCTAACCCCCGGCGAAAGGAGACCCGGCGTGACCCATTTTCTTGTCTCGGATAGCAAGCCCGACGGCTACAAGCTCGAAGAAATCCTCTCGGTGATCCGCGCCGACATCATCACCCGGTGCGGCAAGATCAGCGGCGACAACCGGCCCGAAGCGCGCCAGGTGCTGCACAACAACATGCGCGTTCTCGTCTTGATCAGCGACGCGATCCAGCTCGCCGAGGATTCGACCCGCGTCCTGGAAAAGGCGTTCGGCCCCTCGGTCAAGGGCGGGCCGCCCCGGATCGGCAGCCCCTGACACCCAAGACATGGTGCGTTGTTGCCCGCCCGGATCAAGAATTGCTAATATAAGCGTCTTGCTAAAGCGATCCTCGCCCCCTAATTCTAATTTGCTGGATGGGAATTCGAGGGCATTGTCGGGGGGACACGGGGGCAATGTCCTGGGCCTTGGGGCCCGAGTTTTAGGGGATGGGCCCAGGGAATAGGCCAAGGGAAGAAACCGTGATCGAAACCGTCGTACCCGCGCCGGAAGACGCGAAGTCGCTCCGCGACATCGCGCCCGCCCTCGATCTCGAGGCGGAGATCGCGCGGCTTCGGCGCGAGAAGAACGCGGTCATCCTCGCCCATTATTACCAGGACGGCGACATCCAGGACCTCGCCGATTTCGTCGGCGACTCGCTCGATCTCGCCCGCGCCGCCGCCGGGACCGCCGCCGACACCATCGTCTTCTGCGGCGTGCGCTTCATGGCCGAGGTCGCCAAGATCGTCAACCCGACCAAAACCGTGCTGCTGCCCGACGCCAATGCCGGCTGCTCGCTCGAGGAAGCGTGCCGTCCGGACGCCTTCCGCGCCTTCCGCGAGGCACACCCCGACCACGTCGCCATCACCTACATCAACTGCTCGGCCGAGGTGAAGGCGCTCTCCGACATCATCGTCACCTCGGCCAACGCCGAGCACATCGTGCGCCAGATCCCGGCCGACAAACCGATCCTGTTCTCGCCCGACCGCCATCTCGGCGCCTACGTCATGCGCCGCACCGGGCGGCCGATGACGCTGTGGAACGGCATCTGCATCGTCCACGAACAGTTCTCGGAGCGCGAGCTGCTCGCCCTCAAGGCGCGCCATCCGCGCGCCAAGATCACCGCGCATCCCGAATGCCCCGAGGGCATCCTGGCGCACGCCGACCACGTCGGCTCGACCCGCAACATGCTGCGCTACGTGCTGGAGAGCCCGGACAAGGAATTCATCGTCGCGACCGAAAAGCACTTGCTGCACCAGATGCAGAAGGCGGCGCCGGACAAGACCTTCATCGCCGCGCCGGGCGCGGACGGCAGTTGCGACTGCGCGCGTTGCCCGTACATGGCGCTCAATACCCTCGAAAAGCTGTACCTCGCGCTCGTCAACGGCGCACCCCGCATCGACATGCCGGAAGACCTGCGCCGCCGCGCCTATTTGCCGCTCCAGCGCATGCTCGACATGTCGCCGCCGGCGACGCAAGCGATGCGCCGCCAGCCCATCGGCGTCGCCGCCGAATAGGGCGCGTTCCTCTTTTTCTCCATGTCGCTCGCGCAAGGCGACATCGCCAACGATATCGCCGACGATATTGAGCGTGTGATCGACGCGGCGCTGGCCGAGGACGTCGGCCGCGGCGACATCACCACCCGCGCCATCGTTCCCGCCGGGGCACGGCTCGCGCTCGTCATGCGCACCCGCCAGGCGATCGTGCTCGCCGGCATCGCGGCCGCGGCGCGCGTGTTCCGGCGCCTCGATCCCAAGGCTAAGATTGAGATTCTCGCGCACGACGGCGAGCGTTTTGACGCCGGCGCGACGCTCGCCCGCGTCGAGGGCGACGCCGCCGCCCTGCTCACCGCCGAGCGGACCGCCCTCAACCTGGTCCAGTTCATGAGCGGGATCGCGACGCTGACCCGCGCCTACGTCGATCGCATCGCCGGTACGCGCGCCCGCCTGCTCGATACGCGCAAGACGGTGCCGGGCCTCCGCGCGCTCTCCAAGTACGCGACCCGCATGGGCGGCGCCACCAACCATCGGGTGCGGCTCGACGACGGCATCTTGATCAAGGACAACCACGTCGCCATCGCCGGCGGCATCGCCGAGGCGGTTCGCCACGCCCGCACCGGGCGCGACGGTATCCGCGACGTGCGCGCCGAATGCGACACCCTCGATCAGGTGCGGGACGCCATCGCCGCCGGGGCCGATTCGATCCTGCTCGACAACATGGACGTCGCTACCTTGCGCGAGGCGGTGCGCCTGGTCGCCGGGCGCGTGCCGCTCGAAGCCTCGGGCGGGGTGACGCTGGAGAACATCCGCGCCATCGCCGACACCGGCGTCGATTTCATCTCGACCGGACGCATCACCCAGTCGGCGCCTTCCGTCGATATCGGTCTCGACGTCGCCGATTAGGGTTGGGGCCGATTAAGGTTAACGGTCCCGGCGCGGCGCGCGGGAGCGCCCCCTTTTTTCCGGATAGGCGCCGGCCCACCTCGTTGGACAGCCTCGCCCTTGCGAGGCCCCCCAAATCGCGGTACCACATGCGGGTTTTCCCCGCCTTTTGCGCGGGTTTCATCCACGATATCCCTTTCCCAAGGAGCCCCCATGGCCCGCAAGAAAATCGCCCTCGTCGGCGCTGGCAACATCGGCGGCACGCTCGCCCACCTGATCGGGCTCAAGGAGCTGGGCGACGTCGTCATGTTCGACGTGGTCGAGGGCATCCCCCAGGGCAAGTCCCTCGACCTGATCCAATCCTCGGCGATCGAGGGCTTCGACGCCGAGATCGCCGGCACCAACGACTATGCCGCGCTCAAGGGCGCGGACGCGGTCATCGTCACCGCCGGCGTCGCGCGGAAGCCGGGCATGAGTCGCGACGACCTGATCGGCATCAACGCCAAGGTCATGGCCCAGGTCGGCGACGGCATCCGCCAGAATTGCCCGGGCGCGTTCGTCGTTTGCGTCACCAATCCCTTGGACGCCATGGTGTGGGCGCTGCGCGAGGCCTCGGGCCTGCCGCACCACATGGTGGTCGGCATGGCGGGCGTGCTCGACTCCGCCCGCTTCCGTTATTTCCTCGCCGACGAGTTCAAGGTTTCGGTCGAGGACGTGACCGCCTTCGTCCTCGGCGGTCACGGCGATACCATGGTGCCGCTGCTGCGTTATTCAATGGTCGCCGGCATCCCGGTGCCCGATCTCGTGCGCATGGGTTGGTCGACCCAGGAACGCCTCGACAAGATCGTGCAGCGCACCCGCGACGGCGGCGCCGAAATCGTGGCGCTGTTGAAGACCGGCTCCGCCTTCTACGCCCCGGCCAGCGCCGCGGTGCAGATGGTCGAATCCTATCTCAAGGACAAGCGCCGCGTGCTGCCGTGCGCGGCATGGCTCGACGGCCAATACGGCGTCAAGGGCCTCTACGTCGGCGTGCCGGTGGTGATCGGCTCACGCGGCGTGGAGAAGGTGGTCGAAATCCAGCTCGACGCCAACGAAAAGGCGGCGTTCCAGAAGTCGGCCGACGCGGTGAAAAGCCTGTGCGCGATCACCGAAAAACTCCTCAAGGAAGCGCAGGCGAAGGCCTAGCCGTCGCGGTCCCCCCATGAACATCCACGAACACCAAGCCAAGGAATTGCTCGCCCGCTACGGCGTCGCCGTGCTCAAGGGCGGCGTCGCCTTCACGCCGGACGAAGCGTTGAAACGGGCGGAAGCGCTGCCCGGCCCGGTCTGGGTGGTGAAAAGCCAGATTCACGCGGGCGGGCGCGGCGCCGGGCGCTTCAAGGACAACCCCCAAGGCAAGGGCGGCGTGCGCATCGTCAAGTCGATCGCCGACGTCAAGGCCAACGCCGCCGAGATGCTCGGCCACGTGCTGGTCACCAAGCAGACCGGCCCCGCGGGCAAGGAAGTGAAGCGCCTCTACGTCGAGGACGGCTGCGCCATCGCGCGCGAACTCTATCTCGGCATGCTGCTCGATCGCGCCACCTCGCGGCTGACCCTGATGGCCTCGGCCGAAGGCGGCATGGAGATCGAGGAAGTCGCCGCCAAGCATCCCGAAAAAATCATCAAGGTTTCGATCGACCCGGCGGCCGGCTTCATGCCCTATCACGGGCGGAAAATCGCCTACGGCCTCAAGCTCGAAGGCAAGCAGATCGCGAGCGCCATCAAATTCATCTCCGCCATGTACAAGGCCTTCGTCGATCTCGACTGCTCGATCGTCGAAATCAACCCGCTGGTGGTGACCCAGGCCGGCGACGTGGTGGCGCTGGACGCCAAGATGAACTTCGACGACAACGCGCTCTATCGCCACGCCGACGTCGCGGCGATGCGCGACGAAAACGAGGAAGACCCGGCCGAGCGCGAGGCGTCCAAGCACGAACTCAACTATATCCGGCTCGACGGCAACATCGGCTGCATGGTCAACGGCGCCGGGCTCGCCATGGCGACCATGGACATCATCAAGCTGCACGGCGGCGCGCCCGCCAACTTCCTCGACGTCGGCGGCGGCGCCTCCAAGGAGCGCGTCACCGAGGCGTTCAAGATCATCCTCGCCGACAAGAACGTGCAGGCGATCCTGGTCAATATCTTCGGCGGCATCATGCGCTGCGACGTGATCGCCGAAGGCGTGGTCGCCGCCGCGCGCGAGGTGCACCTCGGCGTGCCGCTGGTGGTCCGGCTCGCCGGCACCAACGTCGACAAGGGCAAAAAGATTCTCGCCGACTCGGGCCTGCCGATCATTTCCGCCGATGATCTCGACGACGCCGCCAAAAAGGCCGTCGCGGCGGTGAAGAAAAGCAAGGGGCGCTGACCATGTCCGTCCTCGTCGACAAGAACACCCGCGTCATCTGCCAGGGCTTCACCGGCGCCCAAGGCACCTTCCATTCCGAACAGGCGATCGCCTACGGCACCAAGATGGTGGGCGGCGTCACCCCCGGCAAAGGCGGTACCAAGCATCTCGGCCTGCCCGTGTTCGACACGGTCGCCGAGGCCGCGGCCAAGACCCGCGCCAACGCCTCGGTCATCTACGTGCCGCCGCCGTTCGCCGCCGACGCGATCCTCGAGGCGGTCGACGCGCAAATTCCCCTCGTCGTCTGCATCACCGAGGGCATCCCGGTCCTCGACATGGTGCGGGTCAAGCGCGCGTTGAAAAACTCGGCCACCCGCCTGATCGGCCCCAACTGCCCCGGCATCATCACGCCGGGCGAATGCAAGATCGGCATCATGCCCGGCCACATCCACAAGAAGGGCTCGATCGGCATCGTGTCGCGCTCGGGCACGCTCACCTACGAAGCGGTGGCGCAGACCACCGCCGCCGG
>VGZQ01000121.1 GCA_016872535.1 Rhodospirillales bacterium
GCCTCCTTAAGGATGCCGATGATCTGTTCCTCGCTGAACCTGCTGCGCTTCATGGTGGGTCCTCCCTGGGTCAAAATTAACGGGAAAACTCACCCTCCGGTTGGACCTAAAAACGGGGGGAAGGTCACCCGGGCGAACATGTCGGCCCAGCCGAAGGCGATCTCGATGTTCTCGGCCGCGTGCACGGCCAGCCCGCCGGGATAGAAGTGATGGCCCGGACCGCCGGCGGCGGGCATGACGTTGAAGGCGTTCTTCTGCGCGGTGGCGTTGAACACGGTCGATTTCGGGTTGTTGACCATGTCGAGAACCAGCGCGCGGATCTTGGGGTCCTTGATCGAATTCAGGTGCATCGCGAGACGGTCGATGTTCGAGCGCGTCCAGGCGCCGGTCATCGCCATCTTTTCCGGCGACATCGCGTAGATTTCCTTGAGGCGCTTGTCCGGCACTTCGGCGGCGGACGCCGTCATGCCGGTCCATGCCAATGCGGCGACGGCGACTGCCGCCGCGATAGCGTTCCGTGCTCTCATGTCGTGATCTCCTGCGGTGGGTTGTTGTGGCGTTTTTTGGTTTTATGTTGCTATTTTATGCATGATGTGATGGGAATGGATATGAAATTTGCTTGACGTTTCGCGGACGGAATCCGCCCCGGATTCGCCGGCGGGTTTTTGTTTGGCGTCAGCACCCCATCCGGCGGGCGAGATCGCGGAAATCGGCGGCAACGACGTCGTAGGCCCGCTCCGGTTCCAAGTCCTTGATTTGGTTGGGGCCGTACTCCCGGGGGCGCGGCACGAACGCGCAGCGCAAACCTGTCCGCCCGGCGGCGGCCAAATCGTCATTGTGGGCGGCGACCAGCATCACCTGCGCGGGCTTAAGGCCGAGGATTTCGGCGGTGCGCCGGTACGCTTCCGGCAACGGCTTGTAGGCGCGGGCGACTTCCGCCCCCAGGATCGTGTCCCACGGAATTCCCGCCCGTTTCGCCATGTCGAGCAGCAGGGCCACGTTGCCGTTGGAAAGCGGCGCGATCACGTATTTGTTCTTGAGCCGGGTCAAACCCTCGACCGTGTCGGGCCACGGGTCGAGCCGGTGCCAGGCGAGATTCAATTCGTCCAAGGCCGCCGACGGCACGCCCTTGATGCCGAAACTCGCCATCACCCGATCGAGACTTTCGCGGTGCAGCACGTCGAGGATGGTCCACGGCCGGCGGCCGGCGCGCACCTCCTCCATTTGCGGCTGATAGAGCGCGCGCCAAGCGTCGGCGAACGCCGGGCCATCCACGCCGGCGATGCCATGGGCGCGGGCAAAGGCGTCGAACTCGCGCGCGACCCCGCTCCGCCAATCGACACAGGTGCCGAACACGTCGAACACCAGCGCCTTCACGCCGGTCAACCCGTCGGCCGTCATGGATGTTTCCTTTGTTTCCGGTTCCGTCGCGTCCGATTTGGCGATGTGGAGTGTGCGGACGCAAGTCCCGATTCGCGGACGGATGTCCCCTTGCCGATCACGGCCTTCCTTTGCTAGACGAGAACGGTCAAACAACGCCGGGACAACCGGCCTCACGGGACAGGGATTTTTCCATTGATCGTTCGGCCGTTCCGGATCGGGGCGTCGTGGGCGCATGGCGCGTGGCTCGTCTGCGGCCTCGTCGTCGCCCTGGCGGCGGCACCGCTCGAAGCGGCGATCCTGCAGTGCGTACAGTATGCCCGCGAAATTACCCAGGTGCCGTTGCAGGGCGACGCCTGGACCTGGTGGGGCAAGGCGAGCCGCGCGGGGCTCGTGCGCGGCCAAGCGCCGGAGGCCGGCTCGATCCTCGTCTTCCGGCGAACCGACCGGCTATCGCGCGGCCACGTCTCCGTGGTCGCCGAGGTTCTCGGGCGTCGTGAAATCACGGTCGACCACGCCAATTGGGCTTCGCGCCGCGACCGGAGCGCGCGCGGCAACGTCGACCGTTCGATCCTGGTCGTCGACGTGTCGCCCAGGAACGATTGGTCGGCGGTCCGGGTTTGGCACGCGCCTTCCGATTCCCTTGGCCAGCGCGCCTATCCGACCTACGGCTTCATCTATCCCGCTTCCGACAGCCAAGTCGCGTCCAATTATTAACATTCGGTCGTGGCCAGCCCGTCCCCCGTGACGCAGCCCGTGACGCCGCCAGAACCGGGCGCGCCCGCCGCGCCGCCGATCGACATCTTCGCCTGGCTGTCCGAACGGGAAACGACCTGGACCGGCTGGGCGACCGGCGTGCTGCTCGGAACTTTATGCGTCGTGTTCGGGGCGCGGGGCCTTTACGCCTATTGGCGGGGCGAGCCGCCCGACAAGGAAAAAGGCGTTCCATCCCCGCCGTTCGCCGCCGGCATGCTCGTTTTCGGCGCGTGGGTGCTGTGGGTGTTCTGGAATTCCAAAATGCCGAACTGAGTCTTCACCGTCCGCCCGCGATTTTCGCGTCGTATCCCCGGTCCATGCCGGTGTGGGCCAGCGCCCACATCGCGGCGGCGACCTTCTCCTGCATTTCGGCGGCGATCAAGGTCACCGATTCCTCCTCGACCATCGCCGCCGACAACAGCGACGACAACGGGTCGAGAATCGTGATTTCGACCACGCCGTCCTCCATGCCCTGGACCGAAACGGTGCACGTGCCGACCGCGCCGGCGCGCGGGGAAATGGCGAGCGCCTTCAGTTCCAACTCCTCGTGGTGCAGCCGGAGAAGGACGTAAGACCGGTACGGCACGCCGAGGCGCTCGCGGAACGCGCCCTGCAAATCGAGCGGCGGGGCGATCGAAAAACCGTGGCGGCGGAATGTTTCGACCGCGAGCGCGACGGCGGTCCTGAAACCCGCCCGCACGGCTACCGTGGTTTGCGATTGATCCATGACGCTACGCGACCTCGCATTTTGTCGTTGCCGGGCGGTCGGATCGCGCCCGGGCCCGCCTCCCGGCCACCATGGCCCCGGACAATCCCCCGGAAAAGCGTGATCGAGTCCCGTTTCGCACATGGGCAAAAACCCTTGGAAAATCGGCCCTTGCGCACTCCCGCGGCGAAACCCATATGAAATTCAAGAGAGTAGTTTTTCGGTTCGTCGCGGCGACGCGGCGAATCGCGTGCGACTGACCCTGTGGATTACGGGGACGGTCGGACGTTCACTCAAGCAACGGAGGACACCATGTTCCAATCCCTGATCCCGTTCGAATGGGGTGGTTCTTCGCTGCCGTCGAAGCGGCGGGGACATGACCCCTTCAGCCGCCTCCACGAAGAGGTGGAAAAGGTCTTCGAGAACTTCGGCCGGCTCGCCCCGATGCGCTGGCCCGGGAACGGCGAGATGGCGGACTTCAAGATCGACATGAGCGAAACCGACAAGGAGCTCCGCATCACCGCCGAATTGCCCGGTGTCGACGAGAAGGACGTCGAGGTGACCTTGTGCGGCGACTTGCTCACCATCAAGGGCGAGAAGAAGGTCGAGGAGGAACGCAAGAAGGAGAACTACCACGTCGTCGAGCGGTCCTACGGCGCGTTCGAGCGCACCTTCCGGCTGCCCTACGAAGTGGGGGAGAAGGACATTTCCGCCGAGTTCGACAAGGGTGTGTTGAAGGTCGTGCTGCCCAAGCCGGCGGAGGTCCGCTCCGAGACCAAGAAGATCGCGGTCAAGGCCAAGAAGTAACCGCGACCATCCGAGCCTTCCGGGCGCCGAGCCGCGAAGAAACGGCCGGCGCCTTTTTGTTATTTACTCGCGCTTTCGACTTCCTTCTCGCGTTCCTTCTCGATCGCCTTGAGGCGCTTGTCGAGGTCGCCAACGCGGGCGAGCGTTTCCATCCGTTCGCGCGCGCGCCGGCGCGCCCGCCAACCGGCCAAGCTCCATTCGGCCGCCACGGCCATGAACACCAGCCCGGCGATGACGCAGATGATGCCCGCGATCATGTAGTCGGCGCGCCCGACCGAAACCGCCGCGCCCCAGAAGCCGACGGTCACCAGCGCGGCCGCGCCGGTGAACAGCACCCGCTTCAGCGCGGCGTCACCGCGCGTTTGCTCCTTCACGGCCGCGGCGATGGCGGCGGCGATCTCCGCCTTGCACAGCGCCTGCCAGTGCTTGAAGTTCATCCCTTCCGGGCTTTTCTTCTCGCGGATGAATTCCTCCAGCCGCTTGACGACGAAATCGGCGCGCTCCTCGGGCGAAACCCCGGGAGCGGGTTTCGACGGTTTCGCCGGTTTGTTCGGAGGAGCAGCCATAATCCAATGCCCGTTTTACATCGCCGCGATCAGCCGTTCGCGCGCGTCCTTGACGCGGGCCTGATGCGCGCGGGCCTCGGCCAGGCGTTCGCGCTCGGTCTCGACCACCTCGGGCGGCGCCTTGGCGACGAAGGATTCGTTGGAAAGCTTCTTGTCGAACTTGACGATCTCGCCTTCGATCCGGGCGATTTCCTTGTCGAGGCGCGCCTTCTCGGCGGCAAGATCGATGACGCCGGCGAGCGGCAGAATAAACGTCGCCTCGCCCACCACCACCTGCACCGCGCCCTTTTCGGCCCCGGCCGAAGGCTCGATTGCCTCGATCCGGGCCAGCCGGCGGATCAGATCGCCGTAACGCCCGAGCCGCGCCGCCGTTTCGGCGGAGGCGCCGCGATGGCGGAGCGCGATCTTGGCCGCCGCCGGCACGTTCATTTCGGCGCGCACCGCGCGGATCGCGGAAATCAGTTCCACCAGCCAGTCGGCTTCGGCCTCGGCCTTGGCGTCGCGGAGAGAGAGGGGAATATCGGGCCAGGATTCGCCCACCAACGTACCGGAACGGTCGGACGCGATGCGCTGCCACAATTCTTCGGTGATGAACGGCATGATCGGATGCAGCAGGCACAGGATCCGGTCGAGCACCCAGGCCGCCGTCGCCTGGGTTTCCGCCTTGGCGACCGCGTCTGCGCCCTCCTCCTGCAAGACCGGCTTGATGAATTCGAGATACCAGTCGCAGAACGTCCCCCAGGTGAAATGGTAGATCGCGCCCGCCGTCTCGTTGAACTTGAATTCCCGCAAAGCGGCGTCCGCCAGCGCCGCCGCTTCCGCCGTTTTGCCGACGATCCAGCGGTTGAGCGTGAGCCGGACCGACGCCGGATCGAATCCCTTCTTCGGCAGGCAGCCGTTCATTTCGCAGAAGCGCGCCGCGTTCCAGATCTTGGTCGCGAAGTTGCGGTAGCCCTCGACCCGCGATTCCGAGAGCTTCACGTCGCGGCCCTGGACCGCGAGCGCGGTCAGCGTGAAGCGGAGCGAATCCGCCCCGAACTTGTCGATCAGGTCCAGGGGGTCGATGACGTTTCCCTTGGACTTGGACATCTTCTGGCCCTTTTCGTCGCGCACCAGGGCGTGGATGTAGACGGTGCGGAACGGGACCTCGTTCATGAAATGGAGACCCATCATCATCATGCGCGCGACCCAGAAGAAGATGATGTCGAAGCCGGTCACCAGCACGCTGGTCGGATAATAGCGCTCGAGTTCGGGCGTCTTGTCCGGCCAGCCGAGGGTCGAAAACGGCCACAGCGCGGACGAGAACCAGGTGTCGAGCACGTCCTCGTCTTGTTTCAATTCGACCGCGCGGCCGTAATGGGCGCGCGCGGCCTCGGCCGCTTCTTCCGCCGTCAATTCGACGAAGATATGTCCGTCGGGGCCGTACCAGGCGGGAATCTGGTGGCCCCACCAAATCTGGCGCGACACGCACCAGGGCTGGATGTTGCGCATCCATTCGAAATAGGTGTTCTCCCACGATTTGGGCACGAAGCGGGTGCGTCCCTCCTCCACCGCCTTGATCGCCGGCTCCGCCAGTTTTTTCGCGTTCACGTACCACTGGTCGGTCAGCCACGGTTCGATCACCACGCCGGAGCGGTCGCCGTAAGGAACGATCATCGGGTTTTCCTCGATCTTTTCGAGGAGACCGAGGGATTCCATTTCCGCCACGACTTTCTCGCGCGCGACGAAGCGATCGAACCCACGAAACCGTTCCGGC
>VGZQ01000122.1 GCA_016872535.1 Rhodospirillales bacterium
TGCCGACGCGTCGCGCGGGCGAATCCCCGCGCGCGAAATCATGGTATCGCTCGGCCATTGTCTGGAGCGACCAATCCGCAGCCGCGCCGCATTTCGCGCAACTCGACGAAGACGATTTCGCCGACGAAATCGCCCGGCGCGCGGGCGATTTTCTGGGGCGCATCCGCCTCGATTCGCCCATCTGGACCTATCCGTTGCGGGTGCAGTTCGCGCACCGCATGGTCGCCGCCCGGTTGGTGCTGGCCGGCGACGCGGCGCACGCCATGCACCCGGTGGCGGGCCAGGGATTCAACATGGGCTTGCGCGACGCCGCCGCCTTGGCCGACGTACTGGGCGAAGCCAAGGGCCTCGGCCTCGATCTCGGCGCGCCGGAAGTTCTCGAAAAATACGGTCGTTGGCGACGCTTCGACAACGGCCTGATGCTCGCCATGACCGACGGCATCGTGCGGCTCTTTTCCAACGACGTGGCGCCGCTCAGGCGCTTGCGCGGCTTCGGCCTTTCCACGGTCAACCGGATTGCGCCGCTCAGAAAACTGTTCGCGCGCCACGCCATGGGCGTTGTCGGCGACCTGCCGCAATTGATGCGGGGGGCATGAGATGATTATGTGGCGCGACCAGATGTCGGTGGACGGCGGAATCATCGATTCCGATCATCGTCACCTGATCGAGATCATCAACAGGTTCGAAGAACGCGCGAACGGGGAGGCGACCGAGGACGAGTTGATCGAAATCCTTTACGCCCTCAAGTTCTACGCCTCGACCCATTTCAAGCGGGAAGAGGCCCTGCAGCGGCTGACGCATTACCCCTACCACGACCGGCATTGCCAGGAGCACAAGGAGCTGGTCGCCCGGCTCGAGGCCATCATCGCGGATACGCGAAAGGCCCTGGCGGGCAACACAAAAATGGCGGTGGCCGAAACCGGCGCTCTGCTCAAATCCTGGTTGGTCGACCACGTGATCGGATCGGACCTGAAGATGTCCACTTACATCCATGCCGCCCGAAAAGCGGGCGAGGCGATGGAACTTCTGGGCGACGTTTACTGGGACGGATCGAAATAGCTCCCGCGTCCCCTTGCGGGTTGCGGCGACCTGCCGCGACTGATGCGGGCGGTTACAGAATCATCGGAACGACTAACATGATCCCGGAAACCAGCAGCAGAATGAGCACCATTTTGCGGAAAGCGGCCTCGTCGAGCTTGCCGTAGACCCTCCAGCCAAGCGCCGTTCCGAGAGCCAGGATCGGCAGGCCGTAAACAAAAAGCCGGACCGTCTCGGCGTCAATCGCGCCGATGCCCCCGAACCATAGGATCGCCATCACGAACGTCGCGACCGCCGTCGGCTGGAATACCGCGCGCTGCTCATCGCGCGGCCAGCCGCGCAGGCCGCACCAGATCGTCGGCACCACGCCGCCGAGCCCGGTCGCGCCGCCGAGGATTCCGTTGACGATGCCGATGCCACCGTCCGCGAGCGGACCAGCGTTTCGCGCTTCAGGAACCTTCGGCCGCGCGAGATTGTAGAGGCTGAACGCGATCAGCAGCAGCCCGATGAAGACGCGCATGTGCCCCGCCGGCGCCCAGTCGAGCACCCAGACTCCGGCGGGAATGCCGACGGCGCTGCCGGCGACGAACGGCCACAGCCGCTCCGGCTTGATCGCCCGGCGCAACTTCCAGACCGCGTAGCCCTGCACCAACAGCGCGTAGGCGACGATGAGCATGGCGATCTCAACCGGCGCGAGCGCGTGGACCCAGATGCCGGCGGCGACCATGCCGAAGGCGAATCCCGACAACCCGGTCACGAACGCCGCAGCGAACGTACCGACCAGAAAAATAAAGAGACTTAAGAAAAAAGCGCTCTCCATGGCTCGGCCCTCCGGACGACCCAATGTCGAGCAGCGCTTGAGCGGCACGGCCGCTTTACGGGGGGTCTGCCTTTCCCCCGCGTGCGCGATAATTAACACACGCGCGCGCGGATGGGAAGAATTGCGGGGCGCCTACGAACTAATGCGGGGAAACCCTAGGTCAGTTTCGGGAGTCCCCTAATTTTACGGCATTCGGTCCGGCCTCTAGACTAAACCCGAGAATCCGCACAAACGTTCGGAAGACTTGCAGCAAAGGGGGACTTCGCATGACGAAAGCCTATGTCGCCGCCGCCGCGGCCATCACCTTCGCCACGCTCGTCGGCCCGACGGAAACGGCGCAAGCCGCCGAGGTTCGCCTCGATCATAAGGGGATCGGCCTCTTGGGCGAAGCCGCGCTGGCGTCCGGAAAATCCTGGAAGGACGGCGCGATCCTGATGGTGCACGGCACCATGCAGCACGGGCGCATGGACACCATGGCGCAACAGCAGAAGGCGCTCCTGGAACTCGGGCGCTCCAGCCTCTCCATCACCTTGAGTCTCGGTGTGTCCGACCGGCGCGGCAACGCCGACTGCGAAAAGCCGCAAATCCACCGTCAGCAGGACGCGGCGTCCGAAATCGCCGCCTGGGTCGGCTGGCTCAAGGCCCAGGGCGCGACGGACATCGTCCTGCTCGGCTTCTCGCGCGGCGGCAACCAAACCCTGCGCTACCTGCTGGACAAGCCCGACCCGGCGATCAGGCGGCTAATTTTCATGGCGCCGTTGAGTTGGGAGGAAATGAGTGTCGCGGGCTACGGCGAAGTGCCCGCCGGCGAAATGCAAAAGAACCTGGCCGAAGCTGGGAAGCTCGCCGCCGCCGGGCGCGGCGACAACCTGATGCGGGGCGTCCGGCTGCTGAACTGTCCGAGCGTGACCACGAGCGCGAACGCGTTCTTATCCTATTACCGCGACGACGGCCGGATGAACACCCTCGACCGGCTCGGCGGCTTCGGGTTGCCGACGTTGGTGATCACCGGAACGCTCGATACCATAACGCCGGATCTTCCCAACCGCCTCAAGGGCAAGATCGGCCCGAACGTCCGGGTGGCGACCGTCGACGGCGCGAATCACTTCTTCCGCGATCTGCTCGCCGACGAAGCCGCCGAGGCCATCGACAAGTTTCTCGGCGGCGGCTGAGAATTATACCGCGATCAGGGACCGGGCACGCTTTAAGGAAACTCTGTATAAGTCCCAACCCGTCACCCCGCGCAAGCGTGGGTCCAGGGTTTTGAAAAAGCTGGATTCCCGCGTTCGCGGGAATGACGAAATGGAGACAGTGATTCGGGATTGACTCTACGGATCGCGGCTGAGGCCGCGTTCTATTAAGGGTCGCGGCTGAGGCCGCGCTTGGCGAGTTCGTCGGTGTAGGTCTTCCACATTTCGTCCTGGCGAAGCCCGTAGTCGTAGAGCGTCTCCCACGAATAAATGCCGGTGTCGTGGAGATCGTCGAACACGATCTTGATGGCGTAGTTGCCGACCGGCTCGACATTGATGATGCCGACGTGGCGCCGCCCGGTCAGCAGCGTCTTCTGGCCGGGGCCGTGGCCCTGGACTTCGGCCGAGGGGCTTTCGACCCGCAGGAATTCCGCCGGGAAACGGAACGACTTGCCGTCCTCGAAATCGACTTCGAGAATCTTGTCCGCTTTCTTGAGGCGGATTTCCTTCGGCTTGATCTTGGTGCCGAAGGCGCGCGAGGTTTCCGCGCTCATGGCTGAGCGCCCTTATCGGGGCGCGGTTTGTCCAAGGGACGCGCCTCGTCGGCCAGCATGATCGGAATCCCGTCGCGGATCGGATAGGCGAGTTGGGCCTGATCGCTGATCAGCTCCTGGGCCTGGGCGTCGTAACGCAGAGGCCCCTTGGTCAAGGGACAAACCAGGATTTCGAGCAGCTTGGGATCGACTTGGCGCGCGGTCATCGGTTGTGGTCCTTCAGTGGCGAAGGGCTCAATGGCGAAGGCCGGGTCCGGGCCGGTCGCCGCCCGCTTCATGGGCGGCGAGTTCGAGAGTGGCGGCAAGCGTCTCCGCGCGTTCGGCGTGGCACGCGCATTCGAGCAGCGCCTGCTTTTCGCTCGCGCCGAACGGGCAGGCCATGGCCAGCCACGTCACCAACGCCGGGCCGTTGAGTTCGTCGAGCGAACGGTCTTCCGCGGCGAGCCCGCGCGCGGCGAAGAACGCGCGCGCCGCCTTGACCAGGCGCGGCCGATCGATTTCGGGTTCGGGCCCGTCCTCGCGGTCGCAGGCGAACGGCGCCCAGTCGGGCGCGATGCGACGATAACCGCGCTTTCCCGGCAATTCGGAACGAATACGAAAACGGCTGACCCCGGCGAGGATGACGAAATAGCGGCCGTCGTCGGATTCCGCGAAGGACATAATGCGTCCCGCGCAACCGACCGGATAGAGCGCGACGCCATCGGGAATCGGGTCGCGCGCGGGCTTCACCGGCTGCACCATGCCGAGCATGCGACCCGCGCCGAGCGCGTCCTCGATCAGGGCGAGATAACGCGGCTCGAAAATCTGCAACGGCACCCGGCCGCCCGGCAACAGCAGCACGCCGCTCAAGGGAAAGACGGGCAATTCGGCCGGAAGCGGCGTATCGACGTCGGGATTGCGGCTGGCCATGGCGCGCCTCAGGCAAAAAGAATCGACGACAACCGCCGCCGCCCGGCGACAGTGCGCGCATCTTGCGGACCAAGAGCGTCGAAAATCTTCAGCAGTTGCGCCCGCGCGGCGCCGTCGTTCCAATTCCGGTCGCGCCGGACGATCTCGAGCAAATCGTCGATCGCGCCTTCCTGATTGCCGGCGGCAAGCCGCGCCCGCGCCAAGTCGAGCCGGGCTTGATGATCGGCGGGATTGGCGGCGATCTTCGCTTCGAGCCCTGCGGTGTCGCCGGCGCCGGAGGATTTGGCTTGCTCGGCGATCTCGAGCGCGGCGATGGCGGAGGCGATGTCTCCTTGCGCGCGGAGCGCGGACGACAATCCGCCCGCGATCTGTTTGGCGCGGGCTAAATCGCCCACGGCGACGCTCGCGCGGATCATGCCGCCGAGCGCCGACGCGTTGGTCGGGTCCTGGGCCAGAACCTCGGCGAATATTCTGGCGGCGCCGCGCGCGTCGCCGGCGGTGAGTTGGGCGTGCGCGGTCTCCAGCGCGACATCGACCGGCGCCTTGGCGCCGCCGGTCAGTCGCTCGATGAAGGTCTTGAGTTGGCTTTCAGGGATAGCCCCGGCGAAGCCGTCGACCGGCTGGCCGCGATGAAAAGCGTAGACCATCGGGATAGAGCTGATCCGCATCTGTGCGGCGAGGTCCTGGTTTTCGTCGACGTTGATCTTGACCATGCGCACCAGCCCGGCGGCCTGGCGCACGAGCTTTTCGAGCATGGGCCCGAGCTGCTTGCATGGTCCGCACCACGGCGCCCAGAAATCGACGATCACCGGCACCTGGCGCGACATCTCGATCACGTCCTTCATGAAGGCCGCAGTCGAGCCGTCCTTGATCAGGTCGGCGGGCACGGGCTTCGCGCCGCCGGCGGCGGCGGAAGAGGCGTTTTTCGGCGTCTGTCCGATGAGGAATTCCATGAGCGTTCCCGCGCCCAATACATGGCGGGTTCGGGCCGTTCTCGCAAGCCCGGCGCGCCCCTATGGGGCGCATCTTTACGATAGTACGCGAGGTGATTCGCCCGCGCCGCGGCTTGCAAAGCGGTCCCGTTGGCGTATTATCCCGCGCGACCGGATTTGCCCTTTCGCGACTTGGGGTTTCCGGCCGGAGCGCGGGCGTAGCTCAGGGGTAGAGCACAACCTTGCCAAGGTTGGGGTCGAGGGTTCGAATCCCTTCGCCCGCTCCAGTTTTTTTCAACGACTTATCCGTCGTTTCGGTCGGCGAACGTGTGGGCACTGTGACCAAATTGTGCCAATCCTAAGC
>VGZQ01000123.1 GCA_016872535.1 Rhodospirillales bacterium
CGAGCGCGCGCACGATGGCGTCGGCGCGCGCGAGCGCGGCGGCGTCGGCGGCGGCGACGGCGCCGCCCGGCGCCGCGACCGCCGCGATCAGGGGCCGGAGCGATTCCCAGGCGCCCTTGACGCAGTAGACGTGCGCGCCGTCGCGCTTGGCGATCCCGGCGGAGCGCCGGTGGCGGACGTCGAACGAAAAGCGGCGGACGACGGCGCGGTCGACGGATTCGAACGCGCCGCCGGCGGCGGCGTGGGCTTCGGCCACCGCCGCGTCGAGCGGATCGCCGGAAAACCCGCCGTCGGCGGCGCCGCCGCGCGCGACGCGATGGGCGTCGGAAGCGGCCAGCGCCAACGCCAGCGCCTCGACCCGCGCCGCGCCGGTCGGTTCCGCGCCGGCGACCGGGTCGGCCAAGCGCGCGACGCTCATCCGGTTCTGGGTCAGCGTGCCGGTCTTGTCGGTGCACACGACCTGCACGGCGCCGAGCGCCTCGACCGCGTTCAGCCCCTTGACCAGGACGTTGCGCCGCGCCATGCGCAGGCTGCCCATGGCGAGCGAAAGCGTGAACGTCGGCAACAGCCCTTCCGGCACGTTGGCGACGATGATCCCCATCATGAACACCAGGTTGGCCCACAGCGAGCGCCCGGCGAACACGCCGTAGACGAAGAACGCGACCCCGGTGACGACGGCGATCGCGGTCAGCACGCGGACCATTTGCGCGATTTCGCGTTCGAGCGGGGACGCTTTGCGCCGCACGTCGTGGGCGAGGGTCGCGATCTTGCCGAATTCGGTGCGGTGGCCGGTGGCGTAAATCACCGCGGTGCCCCGCCCCTGCCGCACCGTGCAGCCGGCGAAAAGCAGATTGGCGGATTCGTCATGCGCTCCGCGCGGCGCCGCGGTCAGGCGCACCGGGCGCGATTCGCCGGTCAAGGGCGCGTTGTTGACCACCAGGTCCTGGGTTTCGATGAGGCGGGCGTCGGCGGAAATGCGATCGCCTTCGGCGACCCGGATCACGTCGCCCGGCACCAGCCGTTCCGCCGCCACGATGTCCTCGCGTCCGGCGCGGACCACCGTCACCCGTTGCGGCAGGAGCTTGCGCAACTCCTCCATCGCCCGCTCGGCGCGGTATTCCTGGATGAACCCGAACACGCCGTTGAGCGCGGCGACGCCGAACAGCGCGAACCCGAGCACGTTCATGCTTTCGCCCGGCTGAAGGCGGTCGGCGACGAAGCAGAGCGCCGCCGCGATATAAAGCAGGATGGCGAAGAAGTTGGTGAACTGCCGCGACAGGCTGCCGAGCCATTGATACCGCCGGCGCATTTCGATGGCGTTGGGGCCGACTTCGCGCAGGCGCTCGGCGACCTCGGCCGCGTTCAGCCCCTCGGGCCGGGAATGCAGGACGTCGAAAACCTGCGCGACGGGGATATCGTGGATTTGGCCTCTCACCCGTCGCCTCCGCGATAGACGGCGACATCGCACGGCGCGTCGCGCAGGACCAATTCGAGCGGATCGCCGCGCAGCGCGCCGCCGGCGAGATGCCGCCGCGAGGCTTCCAACAGGATCAGTTGCGACTTGTGCCGGGTGGCCGCGATGATGGTTTCGTGCGCCCAATCGTCGGACACCGCCGTATCGACGCCGATACGCTCCGCGCCCAAGCCGGTGCGGGCGATCAATTCCGCCTCGACACCTTCAAGATAGCGCCAGCCCTTGGCCCGCAGCCGGGCGGCCTTGTCCGCGCCGAGGTGGCGGAACGCGGTCCGCCGCAAGACCGCGACGTGCAGCAGGTGAACGCGGTCGACGGCCGGCGCGAAGCGCGCGAGCAAATCCATGCCCGCGCCGAGCCCTCGGGGATCGCCCGCCGCCGGAAACAGGAAGCGCCGCGGCGCGCCGAGCAGTCCCGGCTGCACCACGCGGATCGCCGCCACCTCGAAACGGCGATGGCGGAGCAGCCGCTCGGACACGGTCCCGGCGAGATAGCCGCGCCCGCCGGCCCGCGCGCGCGCGCCGCACACCACGGCAACATCGGGGCCATTCCTGATCCGCGCCAGCAGATCGTGGAAAACATCGCCGCTCGACGGCACCACCGCGACGTCGACGGCGACATCGACCGCGATCGCGCGCCGTTCGATCCTTTCGATCTTCGCCCGGATGTCGTCGAGCGGAAACTCGCCGGTGGCGACGTGCAAAATGGCGAGACGGCGCGCGGGATCGTGCGCGGCCAGCGTCACCGCGTAGCCGGCGATCCAGTCGCCGTTGATGGAACCGTCGTAGGCGAGATAGATCATGGGGCGGGCGTTCCCGTGACGCGGCCGGGAAGGCGGTGCGACCACATGCCGCAACCGCGTATGACTAGACTAGCCGAATCCGCCCGCGCCGGGATTGATGATAGTCAACCGGCCGGCGCGCTAACCGACGATCCGCCCGTTCACCGGATATTTGGGATCGCTGTAGCCAGGGGTCGAAGGGTGGCCGGGAGGCACCAGCCGGTCGATCAGTTTTTCGTCGGCCGGCCCGAGCGCGCCCAGGTGGGCGAAGGCGCCGACGTATTCCTTCCATTGGGCGAAGGTGCGCGGCCCCGCCAGCACCGAGGTCACGATCCGGTTGGTGAGCACCCACAGCAGCGCGAACTGCCCCGCGGTCATGCCCTTCCGTTCCGCGTGCGCCTTGATCTGCTGCGCGGCGACGAGCGATTCCTTCCGGAATTCGGTCTGCATCATGCGCTCGTCCTTGCGCCCGGCGCGGGAGTCGGCGGCGGGCGCCTTGGCCGGGTCGTATTTTCCGGTCAGCACCCCGCGCGCGAGCGGGCTGTAGGGCACGACGCCGAGTCCGAAGTGGCGGCAGGCGGGAAGGATTTCCACCTCCGGCATGCGGTTCATGGCGTTGTAATAGGGCTGGAGCGCGACCGGCGCGGGCGCTCCTTGCGCCTCGGCGATCTTGACCGCCTCGACGATGCGCCAGGCGCGGAAGTTGGAAAGCCCCCAGTAACGCACCTTGCCGGCGCGGATCAGGTCGGCGACGGCGGCGACGGGTTCCGCCAGCGGCATCGATTCGTCGTCGAGGTGCAGATACCAGAGATCGACATGATCGGTGCCGAGCCGCTGGAGGCTTTCGTCGAGCGCCTGGACCAGCCAGCGCCGCGACAGGCCGCGGCGCAGCGGTGAATTGCCCATCGGGTTGCCGGCCTTGGTCGCCAGCACCCAGCCGTCGCGGTCGCGCGCGATCAGTTTGCCGACGATGCGTTCCGATTCGCCCTGTACGTAGGTGTCGGCGGTGTCGATGAAGTTGACCCCGGCGTCGCGGGCGTGGGCGACGATGCGGCCCGCTTCCTTGGCGTCGGTGCGGGCGCCGAACATCATGGTCCCGAGGCAGAGCGGCGACACCTCGAGGCCGCTTCGCCCCATGCGTACGAGCTTCATGTCGGATTCCGTTTCTATTTCTATTGGCCGGAGATGAACTTGGCGACGTGCTCGGCCGCCTCGTCGGCGATCAGGTCGCGGAAGAAATGATCGGCGCCGTCGACGGTCGCGATCTTGACGTTGGGCCCGGCCTTGCCCCGGAGGCGCTTCGGAATGTCGGGGGTGACGGTATCCATCGTGCCGACGACCACCAGAGTCGGCAGGCGCACGCGGCCGACCATGTCGAGGGATTGCATCAGGCCGTCGTCGCGGTAGTAGGAGAGAAAGGCGTTGGCGCTCGCCGACGCGCTCGGGCAGTTCATCAGGCGCACGTCGCGCATCAAGTCGTCGCCGCGCCCGGCCGCCGCGAGCTTCTCCGCCTCGGCCAATGTCTTTTGCAGCGAACCGGCCGGCGCGTCGCGGTAGCCGGCGACGCTCATTTCCTCCCAACTCGCCGGCGCGAGCAGGACCAGGCGCCTGATCGCCGGATCGGGCTTCTCCAGCATGTACCGCAGCGCCTGGTTGCCGCCGCGCGAATGGCCGAAGAGCGTGATGTCGCTTGCCCCTTGCGCCTTGAGATAGGCGACCCAGGCGGCGATCTCGGCGACCGCGTCGTGCTGGCGGTGGGTCTGCGGCTTGGCGCAATCGGCGGCGCCGCGCCGGTCGGAGACGTTGAGGCTCAAGGTCACCGCCAGGCTGGAGTGTCCCAGTTCCTGCAACGCCTTTTGCGCGTGCGCGATGGTATCCATGCGCCCGTGCATCATGGTGCCGTGCACCAGCAGGACCGCGCCGTCCTTCCAGGTCTTGCCCGGGGCGAGCGCCGAATAGCCGAGCAGCCCGAGCCCCTTCAGTTCGATCCGCGCCTCGGCCGCCCGCGACGCCGTCCACGGGGCGCACGCGACCACTATCGCCAAGGTTATCCACAACGCCGACCGAATCGCCCGCGACATTTTCGCCTCCCGGTTTGTTGCGGCGCCTTGCCGTTTGCCGACCGGAAGGATATTTCCGTCCCGGAACCGCCCCTTGCAAGCCGGAATCGCGCGTCGCGCCGGACCGGCCGGGTCCTGTTGTTGTTCGCCTATCGCAAACGGGGCAATATGCCGCGAAAATGAAGCTCTTTTTCCGCACGGCATCGCGACGCGGCCGGGGCGCGTTCGCCCTCGGCCGGCGGTCGGGACGCGCGGGCGAATCGTCGTGCGACGGCACGCCTGGCGGCGTGACGCGCGCATCACATGATGCGCCCCTACCGGGGCGCGCCGTCCTCCGGGCGGCGGCCGTGCTGCTCGTGCTCGCCATCGCCCCGCCGCTCGGCGCGCAGACGATCGAAACCGAACGGATGTTCGAGGCGGTGATGAAGGACGACCTCGCGGCCGTGAAGCGCCAGGTCGAGGCCGGCGCCGAAATCCGCTGGCGCAACCCGCGCGGATTGACCGCCGCCGAGTTCGCGGTCGAACTCGGCCATATCGAAATCGCCAATTATCTTCTCGCCGAGGAAAGAACCCGCGCGGGCGCGCCCGCGCGCGCCGTCGCCGACAAGGGCGCGCCCAAGGCGGCGAAAAAATCCGAACCGGCGCGCGCCCAGCGCCGGGACGAGGGCGAAGCGCGAACCGCGCCCGGCACGGCCGCGCCGGAAGGGCCGCCCCGCGCGCAGCGGAGCCCGCAAACCGTGATCGAACGGCTGGCCAACCTCATGCGCGCGGACGAACCCGGATCGGGGGCCGAACCGCCGCGCGCGGAGAGCGAAACGGCGCCCTCGCCGCCCCCCGCCCCCGGCGCGCCCGCCGCGCCCGCCGCTCAAGATTCCCCCGGCGACGACCTGTCCCCGGCGGAGCGCATCGCCGAGCGCGTGCGCGAACGGCTGGAAGCCGAGAAAAAATCGCGGGCGAAGGCCGCCGAACCGACCGAAGAGCGGCGCCCGCAACGCGCGCACGTTCATCGAATGGCTGGCCGATACCATGGCCGGGCGCGCGCCGCGCGAAACCACGCGCCCGCGCATGCCCGAGGAATTGGCCGCGGCCGAAGACGCGCGCGCGCGCGAACCGCCGCCGCCCGATCG
>VGZQ01000124.1 GCA_016872535.1 Rhodospirillales bacterium
TGGGGTTCGCCGCGACCGGCCCGGTCGGCGCCGAATCGGTCCCGATTCGCGTCGGAACCCATCCCGGTTACGGCCGGATCGTCTTTGCGTGGCCTCAGTCCGTCGGCCACCAGGCGGAAATCCGGGACGGCCGGCTGACGGTTACCTTTGAGCGCGCGGTCGAGGCCGATTTTGCGCCCGCGCTCCGCGTGCTCCGCAACTACCTCACGGATGCCACCCCCGGCGCGGATGGCCGTTCGGTGTCGTTCGGGCTCGCCGGAACGTTCGAGCTTCGGACTTTTCTCAACAAGACGGCGGTGGTGGTCGATCTGCTCGACCCGCAGGGCGAAAAAGCCGCCGCCCAACCCACGACGCCGGAACGCGCGCCGCCCGCGCGCCGAGAAGCGTCGCGCCCGGAACCGCCCCAGCCGTCTCCCGAGTCGGTTTCGATCCGCGCGGGGGTGCACCCGGACAAGACGCGCGTGGTCGTCGATTGGCGGGTTCCGGTGTCCTATGCCCTTGATCGTCAGGGCGACACGCTGACCCTGTTCTTCGATCGTCCGGCCAACCTCGATCTGGGGCGCATCGCGGACCGCCCGCCGCCCCGCGTGCTGGCGGCGTCGGTGGAATCGGCGCCGGCGTCGTCGGTCTTGACCTTGGCCATCCAGCCCGGCGCGACGGTCAACCATTTCCTTGCCGGCACCCGTGTCGTCGTCGATATCCTCGCGGCGGATGCGTCGTTGCCGGCCGATTCTTTGCCGGCCGCGCCTTCGTCGCCCGCGGCGGGAGCGGCGAGAACGGTCGCCGCGGCGCCGCCGGCTCCGCTCTCGTCACCGCCTCCGGCGCCCGCGCCGGCGGCTTCCCCGCCATCCGCGCCCCGGTCTTTGGTTCCGTCGTCGCCCGCCGCTCCGCCGCAGCGACAACCCGCTCCGCCGCCGGCGCCCGGCGCGACGAGCGCCCCGGCGGCGTCCCCAAGCCCTTCCCCGTCCGCGCCCTCGCCAAGGCCGGTGCCATCGGGTGCCCAGTCGGCGGCGCTTCCTGTCGACGCGGGGCAGCCCATATCCCTGGTGCCGGGCGGACCGGCCGTGACGATTCGCGAGCGCGAAGAGCCCAGGGCCGCGGCCGACGATACCGGCCGTTCGGAGGCGACGGGTCCCTCGGTCGGCGTGACGCTCCGGTTCGATTGGACGGAGCCGACCGCGCTCGCAATCTTCCGCCGCGCGGGTTCCTTGTGGGTGGTGTTCGACCGGCCGTCCAAGCCCGATCTCGAAGCCCTGCAGAGGCAGGGCGGCAACGTGATTCGCTCGGTGACCCAGATTCCCAACGAAGGGGCGACAATCCTCCGCATGGACGCGGTCGCCGGGATCAACCCGGTGCCCCGGCGTGACGGGCTGACGTGGATGCTCAATTTCCATCGCCAGCCGATCGAAGCCGCTAACCGTCTTGACGTCACGGTTCAACCGCAAGCGCGGCGCGGCCGGGTGCTGATTCCGGTGTCCGACGTCACCACCGTTTTCGCCCTGACCGATCCCGAGGTCGGCGACAACCTGATGGTGGTGCCGATCGCGCCCTTGTCCTACGGCATGACCTATCCCTACGAGTTCGCGCATTTCGCCCTGATCCCGACCGGCCAGGGCGTGGTCGTTCGCCCGCGCATCGACAACCTGCAGGTTCGCGCCGTGCCCCAGGGAGTGGAGATCACCAGTCCCGACGGGTTGCCAGTCTCGGAAGTAACGGCCGAGGACGAGGCCCAAGTGGTATTTGGCCTCAACCGGCCGTTGTCGCGGGTGCTCGACCTCGACCGCTGGCGCATCGCCGATCAGGCCAGTTTCGTTCCTCGCCGCCAGAGCCTTCAGATTGAAGTCGCCAAATCCAAACCGGGCGAGGCGCGCGAAAAGGCGCGGCTCGATCTGATCCGCTTTCTGTTCGCCAACGGATTCTTCGCCGAGGCGATCGGCGTCATCGAGGCGGCGGTGGCGGATCGGGCGGCGGTGGCGGACAGCGCCGAATTCCGGCTGCTGCGCGGCGGCACCCGGTTCATGCTCGGCCGCATCGACGAAGCGCGCCAGGATCTGTTCGACAAGAGCCTCGACGGCTTGGACGAGGGCCTGTTTTGGCGCGCGATCGTCGAGGCCGTCGACGGCGACCGCGCCCAGGCCGCGCGCGAACTGCGTCGGGTCGGGCCGATGATCCGGTTCTACCCCCGCGGTCTTTCCCTGCCGCTCGGGCTGATCGTGGCCGAAACGGCCATCGACCTCGGCGATTTCAAGGTGGCGATTTTCTACCTCGAGTCGCTTCTGGCGCTCGGTCCCACCCCCCACCAGAAGGCGCACATCGACTATTTGGAGGGCCGGATTTTCGAATTGACGGGCGATTTCGACAAGGCGTTGGAGAAATGGGAGGCGGTCGCGAAGGGCTCCGACCCGCTGGCGCGGTTTCGCGCCAAGCGCGACCACACCGAATTGTTGATCAAACTCGAGCGAATCGAACCGGCGGCGGCGATCGAGGCCCTGGAAGGGTTGCGCTACGCCTGGCGGGGCGACGATCTCGAATTCGCGCTGCTGCGCCGCCTCGGCGGCCTCTACCTGGAGACCGAGGACTATAAAGAGGGGCTGAGGACCCTGCGCCAAGCCGCGACCTATTTTCGCGAACACGCCCGGGCGCCGGAAGTGACCCAGCAAATGGCCGAGATTTTTGCCCGGCTGTTCCTCGAGGACCAAGCCGACAAGCTGTCGCCCGTGTCGGCAATCGCCTTGTTCGAGGAGTTCCGCGAGCTGACTCCGGTCGGCGCGCGCGGCGACGAGATGATCCGCAAGCTCGCCGACCGGCTGACCCGAGTCGACCTGCTCGACCGGGCGGCCGAACTGCTCCGGGGCCAGATCGAATTCCGCCTGAAAGGCGTCGACCGGGCCCGAATCGGGGGGCAGCTTGCGCTCGTTTACCTTCTCGACCAGAAGCCGGACGAGGCGATCGCCGTGCTCGACCAGACGGACGAGGCCGGGTTGCCCGCCTCCCTGGCGGCCCAACGCCTGCACCTGCGCGCCCGGGCATTGATGGCCAAGGGCGACGGGGCGGCGGCGCTCGCCGTCCTGAAGGACGACCGCAGCCTGGACGGCGAACGCCTCAAGGCGGAGATCTACTGGGAAGCGCAGGATTGGGAGCGGACGGTCCAGGCGTTCCAGCGGGTGCTGCGCGAGGCCAAGGCGGAACCGCGCCGGCCGCTCGACAAGGCCCAGGCAGGCCATGTCTTCAACTTGGCGATCGCCATGACGCTGGCGGGCAACGAGCGCGGCGTGGCTCGACTCCGGGCCGAATACGGCGAGGCCATGGCCCAATCCGAGTTCGCCCGGGGCTTCGACCTGATCGCCGGACAGTCGGCGTTGACGGGCATCGGCCGCGCCGACGTCGCCGGCGAGGTCCAGGAGGCTCAAGGCTTCCAAACTTTCCTCTCCGCCTACAAGGAGCGGCTGCGCGAGCAGGGGCTTTCCAGCATCAACTGACGACGGGCGCGCGTCGCGCGCGTGCGCGCCGCGTTAACTTTCCTTAGCGACTCGGCGTGCGAGACTCGGCGAACCGATTCGGGATGCCGGCGCTAAAATCGCTTGCATCGCGAACGCAATGGACTTATTAGCGGATCGTTGCCTGTGTTTCAGGCTCGCTTCTTGAGATTGGGCGAGGGCCACGAGATGCCGAAGAACGCGACCGCGAAGATTATCCCGGAGACGAGGCTCGACTCCGCGCGCCGCCTTGCGCGCGCGACCAAGGCCGTGAAGCTTGCTCCGGCGAAAACGGCGAGCGCGCCGGCCGCCTACCCGACGGTCGAGAACAAAACCGACTACTTCGTCGAGCGCAACGGCGTGAAATTCGCCGGCATGCACCTGATCCTCGAACTTTGGCAGGCGACCCGCCTCGACGATCCGAAGTTCATCGCCGAAACGCTCGAACGCGCCGCCAAGGCGGCGTCCGCCACCGTGCTCCACACCCACATGCACCACTTCTCCCCCAATGGCGGGGTCTCGGGCGTGGTGGTGTTGGCCGAATCCCACATCAGCATCCACACTTGGCCTGAGCGCAACTACGCCGCCCTCGATATCTTCATGTGCGGCAAGTGCGACGCCTATCTCGCGGTCCCCATCCTGCGCGAGGCCTTCGGCGCCGGCAGCGTGCAGCTGTCGGAACTTAAGCGGGGCCTCATTCCGTGACTTCCCGCCCCGGACGAGGGTCCGGGACTTGGTACGACGAAAGGCTGCACACCCACTTCACCAAGAAGGGGTATGCGCAGCGCTTCGAGGTCGTCCGCACCCTCGTCGCCAAACGGACCCCCTTCCAGGAACTGGTGATCTTCCAGACGGGTCACTTCGGCCGGGTGCTGGCGCTCGACGGCATCATCCAGACGACCGAAGCGGACGAGTTCGTCTACCACGAGATGATGACGCATCTTCCCATGTTCGCGCACGGCCGGGTGCGCGATTTGCTCATCATCGGCGCCGGCGACGGCGGTATTCTGCGCGAAGCGCTCCGCCATAAATCGGTGCGCCGGGCGGTAATGGTCGAGATCGACGGCGAGGTGATCGCCGAATGCGCCCGCCACATGCCGGCGCTCAATGGCGGTGCGTTCAAGAACCCGCGCGCCCAGGTCATTGTCGGCGACGGCATCGATTATGTGCGGAAAGCGCCGTCGGCCAGTTTCGACGCGATCCTGGTCGATTCGACCGACCCGATCGGCCCGGGCGAGGTGCTGTTCACGGACGATTTCTACCGCAACTGCCGCCGCATCCTGCGCAAGGGCGGCCTGATCGTGACCCAGAACGGGGTGCCCTTCTTCCAGCCCGAGGAAGTCGTCACCACCAAGCGCCGCCTCGGGCGCATCTTCAGGCACATGACGTTCTACTACCTGGTGGTGCCGACCTATATTGGCGGCATGATGACGCTCGCCTTCGCCACCGACGCTCCCGGCCTCGACCGGGTGCCGCGCGCGGTCCTGGAGCGCCGCTTCAGGGCCGCCCGGCTCAAGACCCGCTATTACACCCCCGGCATCCACGTCGGCGCGTTCGAACTGCCGCCCTTCATCGCCGATTTGGCGGCCAAGGGCGGCAAAGGCAAAGCCCGGCGTTAATACGCCTCGCGAGGCGACAGGGCATTTAAGCTTTCGGACGGCACGGATAGGCTCTAGAAGCTTCCGGCGCCACCGCCCGTGCCGCCGCTACCGTCGCCGCCGCCACCACCACCACCACTACCACCGCCGCCGCCGTCTCCGCCGCCGGGGCCAGAACCGGTACTTCCGGCACTCGAGCTGGTGCCGGTGCTGCCAGGGCCGCTGGGACCAGCACCAGTAGTTCCGGCGCTCGCGCTGCCGGGACCAGCACCAGTACTTCCGGCGCTGGCACCCGCGCCGCTGCCACCGCCAGCGCTGCCACCGCCAGCGCTGCCACTGCCCGC
>VGZQ01000125.1 GCA_016872535.1 Rhodospirillales bacterium
CGCGGGCATTGTCGAGAACAATCAGATCGTGCGCCGGCGCCGACCAAGCCATGTCGCGCCCCGCACCCGGCCAATCCCAAGGAAGGCGTAAGCGATAGAGCATGCGGTCGATCGGCCCCGGTCGGCTTTGTTCATTCCATCCTTGCGGCATTGTGCTGATCGCCGTTACTTCGTGGCCGAGATCACGTAGGGCCTGGACCCGCTGCGGGGTGCGCGAGCCGTGGTGCGTCTCGCCGACCATAATGATTCTCATAGCCGCCTGCGATCACGCATTACCGCATCCAGGGCGGTCCGTAATCCCTTGATGTTTGTCCCGAAGTTCCATCCCGCGATCTTGCGGCGGGCAGCGACACCAGCCTCCCCCGCGCGCACGAGAACGTCGACCAACGCCCGGCTCAGAGCCGCGATATCGCCGCAAGGAAAGACCGCGCCGCAAGATTCGTCGATCAAGTCAGGAGCGCATCCGACTTGGTCGCTGGCGACAACCGCGGTACCGCACGCCATGCTTTCGTTTACCGCCAGTCCCCACGGTTCGCGTTCGGCGGGCAGTACGAAGATGTCGGCAAGATCATAAAGAGCGGGTAGCTCGCGCTGATTTTTGAAGCCGAGAAAGCGGACGTCGGGCGACGCGCTGCGCTCAAGATCGGCACGCATCTCCCCATCCCCGACGTAGGCGAGAATCGGCCTTTGCCCCGGCCAGGCGGCTCGGTTGCAAGCTTCTAGCAGCCATTCGGGGTGCTTGCGGGGACTGAATTTTCCCGCATAGAGAATAACCGGTCGTTCGTCGAAGCCGAGTGAGCGGCGCAAGGCCGAGCGATGGGGTCTGGCCGCCTCGGCCCCGGCGGCGAAAAAATCGTTGTCGACCGCGTAACCCATGTCGTGGATGCGTCGAAGATCGACGCCCCGGCGCCGGTAATAATCCCGGTTTGCCCGACCGATGGCGAGAAAAGCGTTGCAATGGGCGAAAACATGTTTGAGAAACTTGCGCTTCAACCACCCGCGAATACCCGGCCCATCCGGCATGGCCCAATCGTTGTTCTCGCCGCGCATCATAACCGGCTTGCCGATGGCGTGGGCCTGGCCGATGGCGCGCAGCATCCGACGACCCTGCCAGCCGTGGAACCAGACCGCGTCGCTTTCCCCGATTTCCCGCCGCCAATCGGTTTCCTCCCAAACGACGCTATCGTAGCCCGAACGCAATGGCACATCCCAACGCACATCGCGCCCGAAGCCCGCGTCGAAATACCCGCCTTCGGTATCGCGCAGAAAAAGGACGCGAAATTCGATGCCCGATTCGGCGGCAATTCGGCGAAACAACGGCGCATGATATTGGATCGGATGGCTGACGATGTGAAGGAGGCGCACTATCACAGATCCTCGTTCCACACCGCTCGCCAAGCACTGTCGAGCTTCTGCCAGAAAGTTGTCGGAGAATATTCGTTTTCGGCAACCGTTCGCGCCCCTTGTGACAGTCGGGTACGCAACCTTCTATCGCGCACGACGGAAATAATCCCTTCGGCAATTTCGTCCGGAGACAACCCGACCAGAACCCCTGTTTCACCCGGCCGCACGTAATCCTCGGGCCCGCCGCAACGGGTGGAAACGACAGGAACTCCGCACGCCATGGCCTCGATCCCGGCGATGCACAATCCTTCCTGATGGGAGGGGATAACGAAAAGATCGATCTCCCGATAGAATTCGATCAATCGTTCACGATCAATTTCCCCCGGAAAATCGACGAAGTCGTCGAGGCCGCTATCTCTTACCGCCGCGCGCAACGATTGGTCCGGGGCCGCGCCGACAGCCTTCAGGCGAAGGTTGTGATCCCGGCCTCTCGCCCGAGCCACGGCGGCAATCAGCGTGGCGACATTCTTACGCGGATCATTGAGCCGGCCGGCGAACCCGATCATACCGGGTCTTGGCGGGCATTCCGGCGGCGTCAACGCGGCGGTATCGACGGGAATGGGCAAGTGACCGACGCGGCCATCCCCCTCATGGCCCAGGGCACGGGCCGTGTAACGGCTGACGCCGTAGATACGGCCGACCCCAGAAAGAATGCGCCGTTCCATTGAGTGCAGACGCGGGGCAATGAACACCCCATCGATGAGTCGTCTCGGCCACATCGCGGTGCGCACCCGATCAGTCCGATCGCCATCCACGCTACTGGCGCACCAGATCAAATGAGGAATGCCGGCTATGGCGAGAGGATAGGAAATCGAGACTTGCCCGCCGACGGCGACATGGCGGTCATGGCTCGCGATGAGTTCCGACCAGCGCGCCGAAGGTATGTAATAGGTGAATTCCAGCTCGGGCAACCAACTGCCAACGGCAACGGAGCGGACGTCACCGAAGCACGTCCCGATCCGACATCGCGGCCTGCGGCCCATCAGCAATGTCCAGGACGGCGCGTTCAAGTCGGATTCCTGTCCGAAGGTCGCGTAATAGGCGACCGTTAGGTCGTGCCCCCGCGCACGCAAGGCCTCGCACAGCCAATGGGTCTTGGCCGGAACCCCACCGTCGTAGGGCGGCAAGGTCATGATCAGCGTGCGCAACGTCATCACCCTCCCCCAATTTATCCCGCCCCGGCCTCGACCAGGACGTCGGCGACCCGCCGGCCACATTCTTCCCAGGAAAACTTCCGGGACCGGTCGAGTCCCTTCGCCGCTAGCGATGCGCGCAGATTGTCCGATTCGATCATCTGCAGGCAGGCTTCAGCGATCGCAACGGGATCGAGGGGATCGAAGTACAGGGCCGCTTCCCCGACGATCTCAGGCATCGCGCTCGTGTTCGAACAAGCGATCGGCGTGCCGCAGGCCATGGCTTCGACCAGCGGATTGCCGAAGGTTTCCGCCGTCGAAGGAAAGGCCAGAAACAGGCATTTTCGGTAGAGCGCCAATACTTCTTCCATTGGCTGGCGGCCCATGAATTCGACCCGTTCCCCGATTCCGAGGGAGGCGACCAGCGATCGGACCTGATCGGAATACCAGGGATCGATCGGGGCGCCGACAACCTTGATCCGGATATCCGGGGCGCGACGGCAAATGATCGCGGCGGCTCGAAAAAAATTCAGGAGATTTTTTTGAACGTAGATATCGGCGACCACGAGAATGAATCGCTCCCGCCGTGCATCGATGGCGGGCGTAAAAAAACGGGAAACGCCGTGGTGGATGACTGATATTTTTTCCTTCAACAGGCGCTGCAACCCGAACGTCAGGGTTCGAGCGGCATAATCGGAAACGGCCATAATTTTCACCGACCGCAAGACGGACAGAAGCGTCATCAGGCTGATCGTGCCCCAATAGAGCCAGCGGCCGGGCCGGGGTTCGACCCGGAGAACGCTCAAGGCGTTGCGCAGGAGCACCACGTTCCGTCCCGACAGGAGGCAACCGAAATTGGCCGGCGAGAAAATGATGCTTGCGCCCATGACCCGCGCCAGGATCGGGAGAACCGCCTGTTCCCAGATCGCCAACATCGCGGGCCCGCCAGTCGAGGTAACGGCATGGACCCGAACCTTTTCGTCGGTCGGGTGAAAAATCTCGATTTGATCGTCTTCGATGAAAAGGTGAAGCTCGAGGCGCTCGTCCTTCGCCAAAAGCGGCAGGACATTGCGCAGATAGGTCACCCCGCCGCCGCTGCGGGCGTGGAGAGCGTTGACCAGAACGCAGACACGGGTTTTCGGCGCAGTCGCAACCGTCATCGCCACCGCAGAATACGCCCGACCCGCGCCAGAACGAAAAGAAATACGCAGGTCACCAATGCCGCCTTGGCGAGATTAGCCACATACAGCGCGAAATGTTGGTCAAAATCGATCGTCCAGGGGGTGAGTGCAAGAACGCCGGCGGCGGCGTAGGAGCTGCCGTTGATCCATATGCGGGACAATACAATGAGAATCAGAAACGTCAGGGCTTGCGCCACGATCTGCCCTGGTACGCCCGCAAAAGCGAGCGGTTCCCATAAAAGGGTTCCGGAGGCTGAATGATCAGTATTGAGGTTTGGCGCCATGTCCGGATGACAATAATGGATAACGATTTTTCCGCTTTGCGATAAATTCGGTTTATCAGGCCACAAAGCCCGCGGTACAAGCCCATAAACAAAATAAAATGGGTTCGATCGATCTTCGTGGGTTGTCGGAATCTTACGTATAACCCCAGTAAGACAGTCGATTGTTTCGATCTGTCGAGTAACCAGCTTGGATGCCAACACCTCTCGGAAGTAAGGGAATACTTCAAGATTAGGATTCAAGCGCGCCTGTCGAACCGTTATCGCTGATAGCAATATCAGCAGAGCAAGAATAACCGATCCCACAGCCGTTGCGACTGAACGACGTTCCAATGCAACAGCAAATCCAGTTGCAGCAAGGGCAAATACAACAATCTTTGTCCCGCCAAAAAACATCGGGCCAACGGCCGCAATCGACAGCACAACCAAATCGAGTACCGCCCCCTCCGCCCGCGACATCCATCGTATAGCGGCTAGAGCAAACGCTGTTACATATAGGACCAGAACGATAAAGTTTATTTGTTGATCCAGATCATTCCAATAATGGTCGAAAATTTTGGCACCAACATGTCGCTGAATAATATACGTTACGGCCGCAAAAATCCCTATTCCGAGAATGATCGAGCGAGGCAATCGTAAAGTCGAAACCGGTTTATCTCCCCTTCCATCCGCGCCAGCCGGCAACATCCATGCCACCAATACATGACCAATCAATGAAAACCGCAAAATCTCCCGTTCACCTTCAGAATCCACCAGCCCCGAAAGCAATCCCTGGTATGTCGGAGCTACGATAAGATCTCCAAACGACGACTGACCTACAGCACTAATCGTTACTACGGCTATGATCGGAATAACGAAATAAAACCAAAGTACCCATGTTACCATCAGAAATAACGGCGCAGCCAGGACCCTCCTATTATCCGAACCTTGGAACAATATGATAGTCAACCACAACCAAAGAAGCATGCTCGCGAGACGCACGATCCAACTTCCCGCACCGCCCCATACACCAGGCGCAAACGTCCATAGCCAGAGGCCTGCCGCAGCTATTGCTACAGGCAGGATCCGTACGTTCGGATAAATCCATGAACGAGACATGACGGTAAAAAAGGCTGGATAAGCAGAGAGCGTGACATTTTTTCAGATACTGACTCTCTAATAAAGAGGAGATATTCGCCCAAAATAACTTTTGGTAATTAGGGCGATTCGTAACCATGTGCTAGGAGGAAAGGCGCATGGTTATAGGGGGTTCGAGGGTTTTCGGGTGTGCGGCCAACTTTGAGCGGGGCCGCAAGTGCGTTTTCTGCGGGTCGTTCAA
>VGZQ01000126.1 GCA_016872535.1 Rhodospirillales bacterium
GCTCGGCCGGCCGATGATACCCCGGCCGAGCCTACATCAAGCGGGGAATCTCCTCGAACGCGGCCCTCAATTCGTTCATTCGCTCGGACGGACAGGCGTACACGCTGAGATGCCGGGACATCAAAAACCGCTGCTCGGAAGTCACGGGCACCAGAACGAAGGTTTGATCCCGCTCCGGCGTCGGGGGATGGGCGTCGGGCCACAGAAACGGCGCACCGTTCCGCGCGTATTGCCAGCACGGGATGAACAAGCCGTAACCTTCGTCCTCGAGCAGCCTCAGCGGATCGGCGGTGATGTTCGGCGTCTGGAGTTCCAGCCAGTTTTCGAGCACGACGTGGGGCCGCGCGCGGCGCAGACGCGCCCGAGCGCCGAACAGCGCCTGAAACTCATGGCCTTCGACGTCGAGCTTGATGAAATCGGGGTCGGGCAGATCCATGTCGTCGAGACGGGCGGCGCGAACGTCCATATCGCCGTCGTCCGATATCTTCGACCAGCCCGTATCGCCCGCCAAGGGAAGCTTCATGCGTGCCGTACCCGCGCGATCGGACGCGGCAACCTCATGGCAAGCGATGCGCGATTCAAGGCCCAGTTGTCGGACGATGTCGATCAAATCGCGGCTCGCGAGCGGCACGGGTTCGAAGGCATGGATCGGCCCACGGAACCCGGGCAGGGTCGCCGCATACAGGGACAGCATCCCCCAATTGGCGCCGACATCGTAGAAAACTTTCGGTCCGGTCGCGAAGGCGTCGAGCAGAGCCGCTACCCCCGGCTCGAACAGCAGGTGCTCGGGATGCATGTAAACCATTCCGAAGTGGCCATGGCGGCCGTCGAAACGAAATGTGCGCGAACCCCCCGGAAGATCGATCGCCATCCGCCCCGTGCCGCCGAGGCCGCTCCCGTACGCGGCATCGAACAACCAACGTCCCGGCTTCTTGAAAAGCCGCTTCGTCAGGCGGCGGCGGTATTTGTGGAATCCGATCCGCCGCAACCGGGCGATCAGGGGCAAATACGTGGCTCGCAAGGGATTATGATGCCGAAAGGATTTGCGGAAGATGGACGGCATCGCTTGGCCCTGCCGACAGCCCTCAATCCGTGAAATTCGACGAAAAATGGTGCCGGCGGAGGGATTTGAACCCCCGGCCCACGCATTACGAATGCGTTGCTCTACCCCTGAGCTACGCCGGCGTGCGGGGCGAAGATGGGGCGGGAAAATAGGACCTAGCCCCGGCCTTGGCAAGGCGGGGCCGGAAGGCCCCGGCGAACGGTCGCGTTTGCCGTCGCGCGCTTCCCCGATCGGAGGAAAGCGGATCGACAATCGGTCGCGTTCCGATCCCGCGCGGGGCAACGTCGTCTCCGCGCGCGACAGAATCGTTTTTTCGGCGGCGATTCATTCGTTAACGTTTCGCCCGCCGGCGAATCGCCCCCCCGATTCGCACGCGTTAACTATTTTTCACCCCTTTCCGACCCGTTCCGAACCCTTTGCCGACGCTTCGTCCGACTCCCCGACGGTGGTCGCGCCGAGCGGCGGACGCGCACCGCCGACACTCGCATGCCGATCCGGCGCGACGACGCCGGCACGAGTCGATTCGCAATGTGCGTGCGGCATCGTTCGCGTGCGTTTCACCCCGGTCGCGACGAACCAAGAATCGAATCGCGCGCGCATCATGCGCGGATCGTCGCCGCGAGCGCCGCGCCGCGCCCGCGGAATGTGTCTCACATGGCGCCATTTTACAAGTAATTGATATTAAAAGATAATATCGGTTCCCGGGGCCGCGTTTGCGCCGCGCGCGCCGGGCTTTTTTCTCCGTGAAGCGCCGCCGCCCGCGCGCCCATCGGCGCCGGCCGAACCCGATCGGCATCGTTCCGCGCCAGCGCGCGCGCAATTCCGATCAACGTCCCGTCGCGCATCGCGCACGCGCGCGCGGAAACGACGTTCCGTTCCCGCGCGACGGCAAAAAACACGCGTCGTCGAGACTCGCGATCGACGTCGGCGCGATTCGAAATCGACTCGGCGCGACGCCGTTCGACGAAAATGATTGAAAAGTTTTTTAAATGTCTGTTTATTGACGACGTGGAGCGATTCGCGGGCGATTCGACTTGATCCGCAGATCGCGTCAAGCGATGAAACGAAGGAAATCGCTTTCGATGGCCGGAACCGGCAGGAACGATTGCACGTTGCATCCTCGCGCGAGGCCCGCGTTTGCTCCGCCGTCTTTCGCCGCCGCTTCGTCGGCGGGGGATCGAATTGCCGCCAACAACAATCGCGCGCGAGCGCGGACGACCCCCACCAGGAGGATCTGAGCGCGGCAAGCGTATCGGTCGGATGGGGGTCCGGCCATCAACCAGCCAGCAAGGAGAACGACCATGGCGAAACGGAAGAAAGCTGCGAAGAAAGGCAAGAAGAAGAAGCGTTAGATCGGCGCTTCGCTTTTCTTTAGGTTCCCCGCCTCGCGCGGGGAACTCCGCGACCGGCGGCCGGGCACTGCCCGGCCGCCTTTCGTTTGAACGGGTCAAGAGGACGGAACGGAGGCGGAGCCCGATTCGCCTGCCGAATCCGCCGCCGCCAGCCGCGGCGCGGTTGAAGCTTCCGGTGCGGCCAGCGCCGCGACGCGGGCCGGGGCCCGCCATTCCAGGGTGTCGAACGCGCCGCACTTCGCGCATGCCGCCCGCCAGTCGTCGGCGGCGGCGCCGCAGGAATCGCACATCCACGCCGGATCGGGCTCGGCGACGTTGGCCCGCATCAGCCAGCGCCGGCTGGCATTCATGTCGCCGCGCTCGCTTTCCTCGATCTCCGCCATCAGGCGGCAGGCGCGGGCGGGCGGGCGGTGGCCGAATTGGTCGATTGCGCGACGCGCCTCGCCCCACAGTTTCGCCGCCGCATACGCGCGAGCGAGCGCAAACAGGCTTTCCGGGTGTGTCGGTTGGCCCTCGGTCAATTGCCGTATCTCCCGGGCGGCGGCGAGCGCGTCCGGACTCCGCCGGGCGTGCGCGTAGAGATCGGCCAACCCGGCGTGGGGTGCCAACGCGTAGGTCTTTTCGATCGCCGCCCCCGCCCGGCGCGCAGGCGCCATCAATGAAAAAGCCCGGCGTCGCGCAGGCGCCGGGATTATTGTCTGGGCGGCATCCGCCGCCGGGCGGAATTTTTCCCCGGCGAGTAACGCGCGCGCGTATTCCGCCGCCGCCGCGACCAGATCGGGGCGGAGCTTGTGCGCTTCGCCCGCCAAGTCGCGGGCTTCGTCGTGACGTCCGTCGGCCATGGCCTCGCGCGCGATTTCCACCAGCAGGGCCGCCTCGCGCCGGCGCGCGATGCCCCGATCGAGCGCGCCGCGCCGCGCCGCCTCGGCGAGCGAGGCCCGGGCGTCCCGCCAGCGGCCTTCCTTGGCTTCCAAATCGAACATCACTTCCGCCGCCCAGCCGCTGTCGGGCCTGAGCCGCCAGGCGCGGCGGGCGAGTTCGAGCGCGCCCGCCCGGTCGCCCCGCTTGATCGCCTGGCCGAGCAGGCCGCGCACGCCGAGAAACTCGGTCTCGGGGCGTTCGCTCATGGTCGCGAAGAAGCGACCGGCGGCCTGTTCGTCGCCCGAAAGCTGCGCCGCCTGGGCCGCGAGCAGCAGGGTCAGCGGCGGCTCGTCGAGCAGGCCCTCGGCGCGGCGGGACTGGCGGCGGGCCTCGTCGGCGTCGCCGGCGGCGATCGCGACCATGCCGCGGGTCAGCGCTTCGTAGCCGCGCTCGCGCCGCCGACGCCGCCAGGATTCGCGCCAATCGCCGGGCGCGCGCGCGACGGCAAGCCACAACCGATGCAGAACCCCCGCCGCCACCAGCACCGCCGCCCCCGCCGCGATCAAGGCGGCGACCGAGGTGTCGATGCGCCAGCCGCGCCAATGGAGCGTCACCGTTCCGGCGTTGTCGGCGAGCCACACCGCCGCCGCGACCAACGCCGCCGCCGCGACGATATAAAGCAGCCAACGGAACACGGTCAGCTTCCGCCCGCGAGCGCCGCCAGCGCGCGCCGGTGGAGATCGGCGAGCGCCGCATCCACGGTACCGCGCGCGCGCGCATCCGCGAGCCAATCCCGCGCCGCCGCCTGGGCCGGGCCGGATAGAGTCTCGATCGCCGCCGCCGCCGCCGCGACGTCGCCCCGCCCGAGTGCCTGTTCCGCCGCGCGCAGAGCGGCATCGGGCGATCCCGCCGGCGCGCGCTCGTCGGTGCGACGCACCGCGACCATGGCCGAAAGCCGGGCGAGCGCGCGATCGGTCCAGGTTCCGTCGCCGGAGCCGCGCGCCGCAACCGTCACCGCGCGCGCCATGGCGTCGAAACGGGCCTTGATGTCGTTCGCGGTCGGCACCCCCTTGGCGGCATGGGGCCGAAGGCGTTCGATCGCTTCGGCCGCTTCCGGGCGGGATTTGGCGATTTCGCGCAATTGATCGAGTTCGCGCGCGAACGGGCGGCCCGCCAGACTCGCGTCACGCAGCTGGCCGACGGCGAGGACGAACGCGGGCGCCATCGGGTCGGCGCGGGCGGCCTTGGCTTCGGCCGCCTCGACCGCCTGAAGCCTTCGCGCGAGATCGGCGGCGCGCGCCTCCGATTCGCCCAAGCGACGGGCCAGATCGTCGAACGCCGCCTTATCGACGGCCGGCGCGGCGGGCGGCGGCGCCATGATCGACGGCGGTGCCGGCGCAGGCGTGGGAACAGACAACGGGCGCCCCGATAGGGGCGCATCAGTTAATGCGCGCGGGGATTCGCCCGCGCGCTCTTCCAGCGCCTTGACGCGCGCTGCCAGCGCGGCGACTCGTGGATCGAGGGGCGGGTCGGCAGGGGATGCGAGTCGCGCCTGGACCCACGGCAGCCAGCGGGGCAGCGTGGCCGCGATCGCCACGGCGAGCGCGCCCACGACCAGCAGGGAGATAATAAACGCCGGAAGAACCACCGCGGGCCGGGGCGGGGTCGCGACGGACTTGCCCATGCCCTTGTCGTCGGCCGGCTGGCCCTTGTCGTCGGTCGGCTTGGGAGTTTCGTCCATGACCCGGCAAGATTAGC
>VGZQ01000127.1 GCA_016872535.1 Rhodospirillales bacterium
GCGTGAGCGCGTTGGTGACGATCGCGGGGTGCGGAATCCGCGTCGAGGCCTGTGCGGCAGATTCCTTGTCGATTGCCGGATTGGTGTCCCGCGCCGAAGCGTCGAAGGTCATCGCCGCCGCGGAAAGAACCAGGATCAAAAAAGCGAAGAAAGTCGCGGCCAGGGGCAGCGTCGTTCCATCTCCGGTATCGTATTTCGGTAATCCGCCGTTCGGTGCTTCGGACATGGGTTCTCGCCCTCGTTCACGACATCGCTTCGGGGGCGGCCTGGGTGCGAATACCGAGACGACCGGGCCCCTGGAGCGATCAGACTTGGCTATGGGGGACCGAGATCGGGTTTTTGCTCCGTGAAACGCCGGCGACCGGATTGAACGACGGGTTAAATGCAGTTCCGTGTCAAATCGCGATCATCCCCGTCATGATCGCCCGCGCCACAGCATGGGTGCGGTTGACCGCATTCAAGCGTCCGCCGGCATTACGTAGGTGGTAAACGACGGTCCGCGCGGAAATACCGAGGATCTGCGCGATCTCGGAAGAAGTCTTGCCTAGGGCCGTCCAACGCAAGCATTCGACTTCGCGCCGTGAAAGATATCGCCGGTCAATATCCTTGGGAAGTTCGATAAATCGCATGGTGGCCGCGTGGTAACAGGATGAAATCTGGTACAGGCGGGCGATTTTCTTTCGGGTGATGGCCGCTTGCGGTTTGGTGTTGCCCGCCTTGGCGAAACCGATGATACCGATCTCGTTGTTGAGTCCCAGCACCGGAAGCATAACCCCGATGCCGTGTTCGGGAGAACTTAGGCCGGCGGACCGGGCCGCGCGAAGAACTTGGCGTTGGGGTTTGCCCATCGGCTCCCATCGCGTCGGGGCGAGGGTATGCAAACAATCGCGGAGGTCGGCGTGTTCCTGGAAGAATCGTTGTGCGAACCTAAGTCCATCTCCGAGATCAAAGTTGGCCCGAACATGGATAATTCGCGGCGTGTCCTTCTCAGCCGACCGCGCGAGCGCGACAGCATGCATGCAGCGGCTGAAACCGGATCTAAACATATAGCCGGCGAGCATCGAGAACGCCTCCGTTTCGTCTCTGGCTGTGCAGAGGCCGTTCCAAAGACTGAGCAATTCTCCATTCATGGCTTTTGCTCTTATGATGCCGCCACGCTTATGGAGCGAGCAGGAGTCGGATTTTTCGACCGTGAGGGTCGCGCCGGCGTCGAGACATACCTTTAGTTGTAATCCGTCGCGTTTCGGCGCCATCCCTAGGCACTCGATATGGCCTCGCCGCCAGCGTGATCGGGCCAAAAATTAACGGCGAATACTGTCGGTTATGACAGTTGACCGAGGGAAAACCGCTTTTAGGCTCATGAACGCGAGCGCTCGCCCGTGAAACGGCCGCCAATAGCCTTGTGATAAGAAACACATTATACTTCCCGGGGTTTAGAAAAATTATTCGCACATTAGAGAAAGGCTTCTGGCGCCCGCATACGGACTATCGAGCCGTGATCCTTGGTCATCGGCCGTCGAAATTCGATTTTGGCAAGGAGAGAGTCATGCAGCGAGCGATCCTAACACTATTTGCCGGTTTTTTCCTGATGTCCTGCGCGGCGGTGCCGCAGCCCGCGGTTGCGGCCGAGAAGCCCAACATCCTGGTGATGGGCGAGGATGCCGAGGAAGCCGGCGCCGGCGGCCAGATCGTGGTCGTGCCGCGCGACAACCGGGTCTTCAAGCAGGTGCTCGAAGCATTGACCCGGCAGCTGAACGAGGAAGGATTCAACATCTACGACGAACGAGCCGTCACGCTCGACGACTTCAAGCAGAACCGCACCCGGCGCGCCGACGCCGAGTTGATCGACATCGCGCGTTCGGTGCAGCGGCCGCCGATCGATCTGGTCGTGATGTTCACGATCTATGCCGGCGCCAAGAAGGGCAATTACGTCACCGACGTCTATACCCGCATCGCCGGGCGTACCCTCAACGTCAAGACCGGCCAGAAGCTCGGCAGCTTCGAGGTCACTTCGCCCAAAGAATGGAAGGCGCCGCACGATTGCTCGCGCGATTGTCTGTTCGAGGTTATCGGCAAGAACGCCAAAGTCCTGGCCGACGATCTGGGCGCCGTGATGGCCCGGCAGATCGCGATGGTCGTCGACCGCGGCGACCCCGCTTCGGCCTCGTCGCCCGGCGGCAGCAATCTGCCTTCCGCCTATACGCTCGTTTTCAGCGGATTCACGCCTGAAGAGGTGACCAGCATCGAGGAATACATCGTTGCTTTCGGCGGTTACAAGCATCACCGGCCGATTCGCTCGTCGCTTCGGCGCGCCGAATACTGGTACGAAACCAGCAGCGAAAGCGCGCGCCTCAACCGCAACATGCGCCTGATGCTCGACCGCCTCGGCGCCGAAGGCCGCGTGACCTACTCCAGTTCGGAGAATACGCTCACGGTCGAGAAGATCGCGCAACGCAAGCAGCGCTAATCGCGAACAGGCGGCCTCGCCGGACCGGCGGGGCCGCGCCGTTTCTGGGGGGCTCCGTGGGTTCCGCATCCTTGCCGATCCGCTCATGGACTTGGGCTCGCGGGCTGTCGGTCGCGCTGGTGGTATGGTTCTCGTCTGCGGCACATGCCGATCCGAACGCGCGGGAATCCGTATTTACCGCCTTTGCCGAGGAATTGGTCGGTCAGATCACGGACGGAAATCCCTCGTCTTTGGATAAATTTTTTTCCTACGTGCGCGTCCGGCGAATTGCGGTGTGGCCGTTCCGCGAGGACCAAATCCCGGTTTCGGCCGCGGTGGCGGAGGAGCTGAACGCGGCGTTGGAGGCGGCTCTTATCCGGCAAAGCCGAGGTAAGTTTCAGTTCAAGGCGCGCAAAGAGCTAAAACCGCTCATCGCCGATATGAAGGACACCGGCGTTCTCGACGATGTCGACGGCGCTCCGATCGCGGCCTTATTGAAGAAAGCCCAGGAGATCGATTTTCTCGTCATCGGCAGCATGCGCCTCGACGCGCGGGCACTGTCTCTTTCCTACAGCGCGGTTGGGCGGGACGGCCGCGTCTATGGCAGGTCGGGTCCGAAGCGCATTGTCCTTAGCGCGGGCGAAATCGCCGGCGGCAGCACGGCCCTGACCCCCGACCAGGCGATCAAGGCCGCGGCAAAACACCTGGCCGAACTCGTGCCCGATTTGACCGAATTACGGCTCGGCGGTATCCGCTTCCAGGATTCCGGTGCGCAACCGCCGTTCGCCCTTTATCTCGAAGAAAAAATGGCGGCGGCGCTCCAGGAAGTCGCTGTCGGCCTTCTTTCGAATCGACGCATTGCCGTGAAGCGAGCCGAGATCACGAATGCGCAGATTGCACGGTCGCGGGGTATGGACGTTCCACATCGCGATCTTCGCCCCAAATTCGCGGACGCGACGGCGGGGGCCTACATACTGACCGGAACCTATTGGAATTTCGGCGATAATCTTGAGACGCGAATAGCTCTCGAAGACGCGGCCGGAAAATCGGTTTCGTGGGTTGGCCGCATCAGCGTCGATGCATTGGGCGGTCTCGTGTTTTGGCCAAAGACGGACCTGAAGGCGCTGCGCGAAACCGACGGTTTGGGGCCGTTCTCTTTTCAGCTTTCGACACCGCGCGGGCCCGACCCGGCCTATCGCATCGGCGAGAAGCTGGATCTCCTGATCCGCCTCGGCCGCGATGCCTGGGTTTACTGCTTCTATCGGCAGGAAAACGGCGAAACGACCCAGATCTTCCCCAATCCCCACTTTTGGCTGAAATTCCGGGAGCCTAAGCTGCCGGGCGGCAAGCTACATACGATTCCCGGACCGGACATATTCCCGTTCGAGTTCGTTTTACGCGAACCGGCCGGTCTCGAGCTGGTCAAGTGCTTCGCGGTCAGCCGCGACGTGACGCGAGAATTGCCGAACGAATTCCGTGGCACGACCCTGTCGTCGCTGCCGCAAGGCTCGGACATGAGGCTTTCGAGCGTCTTCCGACGGCTGCCGGATGTGACGTTGTCGGAGGCAAGCGTGGCCGTGACCGTGGCGCGTTGAAGGGTCGTGCGGTCTGGGTAGCGGTTGGAGCTAGCAATGGCGTCCCGTGCCGGCGAGGAAAGATCGGGCGCGATCCACGGCAAGGCCATCTTGATGATGGCGCTGTGTGCGGTATTGATATCACCACATGCGGCGCAGGCGCAGACGCGTGGGGTCGATATCCGGATGCGCGAGTCCGAGGCGCCGGGGGCGAAGGTCACCGGCACGGTGCGGCTTTACAGCCATTCCAAGGCCCTCGTCGTCGGCATCGACCAGTACCGCGATCCCGCTTGGCAGAAGCTGCGCAACGCGGTCCGTGATGCCCGCGTCGTCGCCGAGGAGTTGAAGCGTCTCGGCTTCGAAGTGACGCTCAAGACCGACCTCGCCTCGGGGGAGCTGCAGCAGTCGCTCAAGGAATTCTTCGCCGTTCAGGGCAAGGACCCTGAGGCGCGGCTGCTGTTCTGGTATGCCGGCCACGGCGACACGGTGGATGGCGAGGGATACCTGATCCCCGCCGACGCGCCGGCCCGCGCCCATTCCAATTTTCTGGTCAAGGCGTTGCCGATGCGCGACTTCGGCTCGCTGGTGCGGCTCGCCCGGGCCAAGCACGTGCTCAGCGTGTTCGACTCGTGCTTTGCCGGCACGGTGTTCGAGGCGCGCGCCGGCGCGGCCCCGGCGGCGATCACGAAAAAGACGATCCAGCCAGTGCGCCAGTTCATCACCGCGGGCGACGAGAAACAGCTGGTCAGCGACAACGGCAGTTTCCGCGAGCTCTTTTTGCGCGCGCTCAAGGGCGAGGAGAAGGCGGACTTCAACGACGACGGCTACGTGACCGGGGAGGAACTGGGTCTGTTCCTCTCCCAGCGCATGTCGGCGCTGACCAGCGCGGCGCAGACCCCGCGCTGGGGGCGGCTGCTCGACGTGCGCTATGACAAGGGCGACTTCGT
>VGZQ01000128.1 GCA_016872535.1 Rhodospirillales bacterium
CGGCTCGCGGCGGGGCGCTGCGCTCGCCGGATGGCTTCGCGCCCCGCCCGCTCGCCGCCGACACCGAAACCGTGATACAAACCGAAACGTTCACCCTCTGAGTGGACCTAATCCAGGGGAAAGGTCATGTGTCGTCTTTTCTTTTTGAGGCTATCTCAAAAAACTCTAAATACCTGGAAGGTGCGATCCCCACAAACGGTTGAAAATTAACTTTATCCTCAACGAGGCGCTCGGGATCAATAACCACAGAATCGTGATACAAATCTTTCACCCGACTTTTCGGATATGGTTCTATATACACAACCCGTTTAATACCCGAAGAGATAATGTGCCGAGCGCACATATGACAAGGAAACGTCGTAGAATAAAGCGTTGTACCTTTTATAGAGAATCCGAGGCGCGCAGCCGTGGTTATCGCTGCCATCTCAGCATGAACGGGGCGGCCAAATTCTAGAAGGTTTTGTATTTGGGTGCCCTTAAATATTTTTCGGCCTGTCCCCTCGAGAAGATAATCGGATATTTCTTCCTCTTTCTTTCCCTCGCTAAATATTGCGTCTGGAATATCCTCTTTCAGTTTGTGAATGAGCTCTCTTATTATCTGACTCTTTGAAACTGTGCTGCTATCATAACCACGAATAAAGTCACGATCATCGTTTGCATCTGAGGGCCAATACTGTCCGCCCAATGCTTTAGGAACTTCGTTACAGCCGATGCTGATAATGTCTCCGTCCGGGGTTGCAATAACAGCACCTACTTGGCGTGATAAATCTGCGGACCGAAGCGCCGATGACCGGGCCAAATACATTCCCATCTCATCTTTGCTTGGTGTATGAAACTGATAGCCAAAAAGAATTTCAACAAATCTCGATATTCCTTCTTTTATTGAGGCGCGGCTATCCGCAGACACAAAAAAATCAGCCATAGGGAAAGCTTCGCTAACATCCTGTCCAAAGTCCGCCCCCTCTTCCTCTTCATCTTTGGAAACAAGATGTTCTGCTTTGCTTCTAAATCTATCTGCATCTGGTAATTTCCCTTGAGATTTTGCAATCTCAGTAGCTAACGTTGATACTCTCTTTTCTCTCGGTAGGTAGGCGGAAATTAGAAAAAAGAACTCCCCATAAATAGCTCTAAGAGCCGCTACTTCTTCGGGACGTTTTAATGACCGCAATATATATGCCTTTCTTGATGCAGGTACATTAGGATTGCCCGTTGCGGTTTGGCGCACCTCTCTAATTTTGACCACAGCCATCAAAGCTAAAACACTGCCGTCGACCGTTGCCTGGCGAAACTTAGTCCCCAAGCTCATCAACTTTTCAATTCGTTTGTCTTCGTGCTCAGGTATAGATTCGTGAGGATAAACTAACTTTATTAGACTACTTACGCTGATTTCATGCGGATCATAGCCTGCATCTTTCAGTTCTTTAGATAAGGTTTGGCAAACGTGTTTCAGATTCGAACCAACAGGCCCAATCATCCCAAAAATCAACTCTGGTCCCTCAACTGGCTGAAGAGGGTTAATTATCTTTGATTTGCTTTCCACGTTTTCCATACTCATGGTGTCTGGAAACGTTAGCCATACATCAGTTTCAAATTCTATAATATTTTGATTCCGTTTCTTTTTCTGCAGTAATTGGCTTCCAGATCAGACCTTTATCGCTATCCACAATACTTGAATACTAAAAAAGATTGCCGAATCGTAACCTACTATTTCTACGGTGGGGTCAGCCCATCATAGTTTTTTCCATCCTGATCATGCAGCGGACGCTAAAATTGACATTGGCCCATACCTTCGCGCTCCTGCTGGTCGCGGCGCGCCTCGGCCAGTTCCTCGGTGTCACCGGGCAGAACGTGATCACCCGGGTGGTCGGCATCCTGCTCGCCGCGCTCTCGGTCCAGTTCATCTTCGACGGCGTGCGCGAAAGCGGCCTGTTGCCCGGCTGAAGCCAACCGCTTGAAACGGAACGGAATTCGCGCCCTTGCGCGCGCCCGGCCCGGACGACCACATCATCACTGATGCACCTTTTTCATCGGAGGTGAGTCATGACCATCGCACCCACCCTCAAAAACTATCTCGACCGCAACGTCAGCTACGACGTGGTGACGCACGATCCGACCCTGTCGTCGCTGCGCACCGCGGAAGCCAGCCACATCCCCGGCGGCATGCTCGCCAAGGGCATCGTGCTCCGCACCGACGGGGGTTACCTGCTCGCGGTCCTGCCGGCGTCGCGACGCATCCAGCTTTCGGAGCTGCGCGCCCTGATCGGCGACGACGTCGAGCTCGCCGACGAGCAGGAAGTGGCCTCGCTGTTCGAGGATTGCGCCGTCGGCGCGGTTCCGCCGGTCGGCAAGTGCTACGGGCTGGACGTCATCGTCGACGACAGCATCGAACGCCAACCCGAGGTCTACCTCGAAGGCGGGGACCACAAGACGCTGGTGCACATGAGCCAGGCGCAGTTCGCGCAACTGATGGCGGACGCGCGCCACGCGCATTTCACCGCGTCGGCTTGAACGTTCCCTCGCCGTCGCGCGCGGCGGCGCGCGGCTATTTCGTCTCGCACGCGAACGGCCAGACGATGCGGGCGTGCGGCGGGACGACGCGGCCGTCTGTTCCCTTGTAGGGCAACGGCGTCTTCTTGGCTTGCTCGGACAGCGCCGCGATCTCCGCGCTCGCCAACGGCGGCCCCCGGAACAGGGCCAACGGGTCCATCCATTGGCCGCCGAGGGGAATCAGCATCCGGCCCGGACGATACTGGTCGCCGGCGGCGTGCCACGCGGTCAAGTGAAGATGCGGATGGCCCGTGCCGCCGTAAGCGCGCGAACCGACGGTGCCGGTTTTCCCGGAATAGGCGATGACCTCGCCCATCTTGACGCGCCGGCCGAGATCGAGGTTCGGCAGCTCGCGCAGGTGCTTGTATTCGGTATAGACCCAGACGGGAAAGCCCGTGTCCCCGGGCGCATGGCGCAGCACGATGCCGATCCCGCCGATGCTGCCGCCCTCGCCCGCGTGCACGACGGTGCCATCGGCGACGGCGAGGATCGGCGTTCCTTCCGGCGCGGGGATGTCGAGGCCGCCGTGATAGCCGACGTAGAAGCGGGAATTGCGCGTGCTGCCGTCGCCGCGCGTCGTGTCGGCGAAGAACGAATTGGCCTCCGGGCACTTGGCGCCGGCGGGATAGACCGGCTTGAGACCGGTGGCAAGGAACCCGCGCCGCCGCATGGCCTCGACGTTGGCGCGTTGCGGGAAAAAAGCGCCGACCGTTTCCGGGTCGAGATCGGCGCCGGCGGGTGGCGCGGATTCTTCCCCGCCCTTCTTGCCTTGGGCCCGAACGTCGCCCGCGAATGCCAACGCCAAGCCGACGACTGCCATCGCGGCTGCGAACCTTGCCAACCGTGCCGCGATCATTTTGTCCCCTGGCGGCCTACTCCCGCACCCGGCGCCCGTCGGGATCGTAGGGCGGCCGCGCGAGGCGGCGGCACGGCACGCGCTCGCCCGCGACTTCCAGTTCGTAGCGGCCGAAACCGAGAAACGCTTCGTCCACGCCCTTCGGATTGCGCACGTAGCCGTAGCCGATTCCATGGCCGACGGTGTGGCCGAAACCGGCGCTCGCGAGCCAGCCGACCACCTGGCCATCGCGCAAAATGGTCTCGCGCCCCCACAATGTCACGTCCGGCTGATCGACCGCGAAACACGCGAACGATTTGGTCAGCGGCTTGGCCTTGGCCGCCAACAACGCCTCGCGCCCCAGGAACGGAATGTTGCCCTTCAATTTCACCGCCCAGGCGAGCCCGGCCTCGAACGGGTTGTAGTCGGCGTTGATGTCGGCGCCCCAGGCGCGATAGCCCTTTTCCAGGCGCAAGGTGTCGATGGCCCGATAACCGGCGAGCCTAAGCCCATGCCCTTGCCCGGCGGCGAGCAGCGCGTCGAACACCCGCTCCGCGTGCGCCTTGGGCACGTGCAGTTCCCATCCCAGCTCGCCGACGTAGGTGACGCGGAGGCCGAGCACTCTGACCCCGGCGATCGGCAGGTCCTGCCAGGTCATGAACGGAAACGCGGCGTTCGACATGTCGGCGTCGTTGACGGCGGTCAGGATCGCGCGCGATTTCGGTCCCATCAGCGCGAGCACGCAGATGTCCTCGGTCACGTCGGCGACCCGCGCGTCCAGGCCCGCAGGGATGTGCCGCGCGAGCCAATGGAAATCGCGCGTGCGCTGGCCGGTGCCGGACACGACGTAATAACGGTCGGCGGCCAGCCGCGCGACGGTGACGTCGGCCTCGATCCCGCCCTTGGCGTTGAGCAGTTGCGTATAGGTGATATGCCCCGGCGGCTTGGCGACGTCGCCCGCCGCGATCCAGGAGAGCGCCTTTTCCGCGTCGCGCCCCGTCACTTCGAACTTGGCAAACGAACTCATGTCGAACAGCGCCGCCGCCTCGCGCGCGGCGCGGTGTTCGGCGGCGACCGCGTCGATCCAGTTCGGCCGGACGAAGGAATAGCGATCGACGGCCTCGGCGCCCTCCGGCGCGAACCAGTTGGCCCGCTCCCAGCCCATCTTTTCGCCGAACACGGCGTTCGCCGCCTTGAGCCGGCCATAGAGCGGCGAGGTCAGATGCGGCCTGGCCGATTCGTGTTCTTCCAGCGGCCAGGCGACAGTGTAGTGCTTGCCGTAGTGTTCGAGGGCGCGCGCCCGCACCCGCGCCAGATCGCGGTGCGGCGCGCCGAAGCGGCGGATGTCGACCGGCCACAAATCCATCGGCGGCTCGCCCGCGACGATCCATT
>VGZQ01000129.1 GCA_016872535.1 Rhodospirillales bacterium
TGAAGCCGGTCGCCGAGTTGTTCGTCGGCGCGCGCATCGATCCCGACTTCGGGCCGGCGATCGCGGTCGGCGGCGGCGGCGTGCTGGTCGAGCTTTACCGGGACGTGGCGGTGCGTCCCGCGCCGGTGGACGAGGCGACGGCGCGCGCCATGCTCGCCGAAACCCGCGCCAGCAAACTGTTGCGCGGCTGGCGCGGAAACCCGCCCGCCGACATCGCGGCGGCGGCGCGGGCGGTCGCGCAGCTTTCCTGCTTCGCGGCCGATTTCCGATCGAGCGTCGCCGAGGTCGAAATCAATCCGCTCGCCATTTTCGCCGAAGGGTGGGGCTGCGCCGCCCTCGATTGCGTCATCGTTCCGCGCCCGCTATAGAACCGAAACGGCAGGACGGGTGGGAATCGACCGTGGGCGCGCTCGACGGAATCCTGGTGGTGGCGTTGGAGCAAGTGGTGGCCGCGCCGTTCGCGACCTCGCGGCTTGCCGACGCCGGCGCCCGCGTCATCAAGATCGAACGCCCCGAGGGCGACTTCGCCCGCGCCTACGACACGGCCGCCCGGGGGCAATGCAGCTATTTCGTCTGGCTCAACCGGGGCAAAGAATCCGTCGTTCTCGACTTTAAGAACCCCGACGACAACGCGCTGCTGAAGCGCATGATCGCCAAGGCCGACGTGTTCATCCAGAATTTTTCGCCCGGCGCGGCCGAGCGAGCCGGCTTCGGTGCCGACGACTTGCGCCGCCGCCATCCGCGCCTGATCGCATGTAGCATTTCCGGCTACGGCGAGGACAACGACTATCGCGACATGCGCGCCTACGACATGCTGATCCAGGCGGAAAGCGGGCTCGCCTCCGTCACCGGCGGGCCCGAGGCACCGGCACGCGTCGGCGTGTCGGTCTGCGACTTCGCCGCCGGAATGTACGCCCACGCCGCGATCCTGGAGGCCCTGATTCGCCGCGACCGGACGGGCGAGGGGGAAACGATCCGCGTCTCGCTTTTCGACAGTATCGCCGATTGGATGGCGGTGCCGCTGCTTCACCACGATTACGGCGCGGGCGCGCCAGCCCGGGTCGGGCTGCGCCATCCCTCGATCGCGCCCTACGAATCGTTCGCGACCGCCGACGGCGGCGCCATCGTTATTTCGATCCAGAACGAACGCGAATGGGCTCGTTTCGCCGAGCGCATCCTCGGCCATCCCGAATGGGCGTCGGAAGGCCCGTTCGCCGGCAACGTGGCGCGCGTCGCCAACCGGGATCGGCTCATGCCCGTCATTGCCGCCGTCTTCGGCAAAGAAACCCGTGCGGCAATGGCGAAGAAACTGAATGACGCCGAAATTGCCCACGGGTTCGTCAACACCGTCGCCGACTTTTCGCGCCATCCTGCGCTTCGCCGGGCCGAGACGCCGACTCCGAACGGGATCGTCGCGGTGCCGGCGCCGCCGGCGCGGCGACCGGGGGATTCCGCGCGTCTGCGTCCGGTGCCGGCGCTCGGCGAACACAGCGAAGCCATCCGACGGGAATTTGCGTCATGAGCCCCGATATCGACCATCTCCGCGCCTGGATCGGCCGGCATGAAACAATTTCCGACGTGATCGCGCCGTGGCCGGTGGTGGCGCTCGCGGCGCTGCTCGACCGGGACGACCCTTATCCGACCCACGACACCGAACTGCCGCCGGGCGGGCACTGGCTCTATTTCCGGCCCGCCGCGCGCCAGTCGGAACTCGGCCCCGACGGACATCCGAAACGCGGCGGCTTCCTGCCGCCGGTGCCGCTCGCGCGCCGGATGTGGGCGGGCGGGCGGCTCGCATTCCTGCGGCCGATCCGGATCGGCGACACCGCGACACGGGTGTCGCGCATCGGCGAGGTGGCATTGAAGGAAGGCAAGAGCGGTCCTTTGGTGTTCGTGCGGGTCGATCACGAGATTTCAGGGCCGGACGGCCCGGCGCTCCGGGAAGAACACGACATCGTCTATCGCGACGTATCCCCGGCGGTACCGCCGCAAACGCCCCCTCCATCTAAATCTACGCGCGCGGCCTGGCATCGCGACATTACGCCCGATCCGGTCATGCTATTCCGTTATTCGGCGCTCACTTTCAATGGCCATCGTATCCATTATGATCAGCCCTACGCGACCAAGGTCGAGGGGTATCCCGGCCTCGTGGTGCACGGCCCACTGATCGCGACATTGCTGCTCGATTTGATCCGGCGCCAGGCACCGAACGCGCGGCTCGCGCGGTTCGCCTACCGCGCGCAAAGCCCGCTGTTCGATACCGCTCCCTTCGCGGTCGAGGGTGAACCCGGCGCGGATCGACGGACGGCGAAGGTCTGGGCGGTGGACCCCTCCGGCGCGCTCGCCATGACCGGCGATGCCGAATTCGCGCGCGAGGATTAGTTCAATAGGAAGATTCGACCAGCTAACGCGCGCGCCAGCGGGCGAGATCGTTCGCCCGCTTCGCCGCGAACCGGTCGGGCGCCGCGGTCGCGCGGCCGTCGCGTTCCACCATCGGCCTGAGACGCGCGGCCGCCACGCGCGCGCGATTGGCGGCAGCATCGGCGGCGTTGGTGATCGGGCTGCCTTGCGTCTCTGCCGCGTGCGCCTTCGCGGCACGAAAATTCGCGTTGATGGCGGCAGTGCGTTCGTAATCGATGGGGGTCGCTGACGGGCGCGACGTCTTGATCGGGGGCGCTGCCGGATGGCGTGCATTGGGAGCGGTCACAAGCCGGTCCGCGACCGGGGCGTCGTCCTTCGCCAACGCGGCGTAGAATTCGGGGCGCTTCGTTTCGTCGCGCTTGGTTTCGTCCCACAGCCTGGCGACTTTGGCGCGGTAGGGTTCGTTCCGTTCGGCGAGCGACGAATGATAGCGTCCGGCGGCTTCCAGCCAGTCGGCCGAGGTGTCGCGCAAGGTCTTCAGGAACCGTCCGGCGAAGGCGATGTTGGCGGCCGGATCCATGGCCTCTTCGGCGCTCGCGAATTGGTGGCCGTGCCAGCCGAGATTGACCTGCATGCAGCCGACATCGATGTTGGCGATCCTCTTCGCTTTCAAGCGGCGGACTTCGGCGAGTGCTTCGGCCTTGGTGGCGAAATAACGGCCCTCGCCCTCGGCGGTCACGGTCCACGGCCAGGCAAAACTTTCCCGGCGGGCTTCGTCCCAGCGCCCGGTTTCCGCCTTGGCGATGGCGACGAGGATGTGGCGGGGAAGGCCCTGGGCCAGTTCCTGGCGGTGGGCCTCCCGGGCGCATATTTTCGAATTATCATCAATAGCTTGCGGGACAAAAGGGGTGGCTCCGGCGGCGCTGGCGGCGGCCCACGCGAAGGTTATTCCCAACACCCATACGGCCCGTTTCATGGCCAACTCCCGTTCCAAGCCCGTCCCTGAATACGCAAGGGCCGTGCCAATCCGGGGTTCGGGACAAGCCGGCGGCATCCGTCGTCCGAGTGAAGAGGCGTGATAAAAAGTGGTAAAATGTGGTTTTTTGTTGATTTATGTGCCTCCCGTTGGCTATGCTGTGCGTGCGGGTGTCGGAGGCTTCGACTTCGGATTCCCGCGAGAAATTCCCCCAAAGAACTCGGGGCCGCTCCGGTAAGTACGTTCCTGGGCGGCCCCATTTTCCTGCGTTTTCTCCCGACGCAAGGGTTATTCCTTGGGTGGGCTCTCGTCGCCCTCCCCGAGGGTGCGCTGCATCAGGACCGAATCGAGCCAATGGCTCTTCTTGAAGCCGACCGACCGAAGGACGCCGATCTCACGGAACCCGAGGCTACGGTGCAATCCGATCGAAGCGGTGTTGGCCGAATCGCCGATCACCGCGACCATCTGGCGCATGCCGGCACGGGTCGCTTGGTCGACGATATCGGCGAGCAACATTTTGCCGAATCCGCGCCCTGAAGCATCGGGCGCGATGTAAACCGAATCCTCGACCGTGAAGCGATAGGCGATGCGCGCGCGATAGGGCGCGGCGTAGGCGAAGCCGGCAATGCGACCTTCGTCCTCGATCACGCGGTATGGCAGACCCTTGCTGACGACGCTTTGCCAGCGTGCGGTCATCTCGGCGACGTCGGGCGGATCGTATTCGAAGCTCGCGAGCCCATGGCGCACGTGGTGGGCGTAAATCGCCTGGATTGCCGCCATGTCGGCTGCGCGCGCATCGCGGATCGTGCCCGCGCCGCGGGTTCGCGCCTTTTCCGAGTGTGCCGTGCCCCCGGGAGCAGTCATGGCCCATTCTCTGCGGATTTCGGATCGAACCGCACCATGCGCTCCACGAATCGGGCGAGGGTTTCGGCAAGCGCCGGCAAGCCCGGCCCGCGCGCGACCGCCCGTTCGTCCATATAGAGAGCACGGTTGATCTCGACTTGCAGGGCATGGACGCCCTCATGGGGTTGGCCGTAATGCCGGGTCGTGTAACCGCCGGCATAAGGTAAATTGCGCGCGACCGCGAAGCCGAGCGAAGTTAAAATACGTTCGGCGGTTTCCGTCACCGCCGGTGCACATGATGTGCCGTGTGCGTCGCCGAGTACCATGTCGACGCGGCGCAAACCGGGATCCTGATCCATCGGTCCGCCGATCGACGGCATCGAATGGCAATCGATCAGCACGCAA
>VGZQ01000130.1 GCA_016872535.1 Rhodospirillales bacterium
GCGGCGTCTCCAGGTACCACTTCCCCATGTACCTCAAGGAAATCGAGTTCCGTTTCAACCACCGGGGCGACAACACCTTCAGGCTCTTCCTGAAGGCCTTTTTTGGTTACGTTTCGCCCTAATTACCTAATAAAATCCATGGACTGATAGAAAAAAGAAGAATCTTCTTCATGACCGAAATGGCGCCGGAATGAATCAATTTTATTTTTGGCACCATCAGAGATGGCGAAAGTAAGCTCTCGTGCCCTATCGAGACGCTGGGGGAGTGACTCATATTTATTGCGTTTCCACCCGGAAAAATCGTAGCTCACGGCAAGCGGCGGTGGTATTTCTAAGGTTCTCAGATTTATACGCTCCCGTTCAGAAAGGTCGAAAGCCTCTTGTAACATAGTGCCGTTCAGGGCCGCCGAATCAGAGAACTCTGTCCGAATCAGATTTTCAAGTATCTTTCGAACCCATCCTTTTTCTTGATGGATCAACCGAGCGCCGAAAGCCACGTTGATACGTGTCGGCTCAACTACACGGTATCCGTTTGCTTCGTATTGGGCCATGGTGTGCGCCACGAGCGCCTCTCGACTTGCGAAAAGTTCACCCTTTGCCGCTGCGTAGAAGTCGTCCAAAAAACGGCGGTATGATGGTTCATTGCCGCCATCACCCGATAGAAAGCGCTCGATGAGGGTGGCTAGATCGATCCCCATGCTCCGCAATAGCTGAAAAACGGGTTTATAGAAATTGAGAGCGAATATCGTATAGAACATGAAATTCAGACCGCGCACGGCTAAAAAATCGCTTTCAGAGAAACTACCTGAGGAGACAACAACTTCCTCGTGTTCCAACACAAATTGATTCTCGACATATCCATAATTGCTTCCTAGTAGGCGGAAGGCCGTTTTAATGCCGTATTTCTCGCGAACACCAGGACGGTTTAACTCAATCCCATCCATGATGAATAGATTGTGACAAAGCACAGTATCGAAGCCGCGAGCGACCGAGCGATTCAGCAGATCAACAAATGATTCGCGTGTCTCGTACGGCAAGCCAAAGATAAGTTCCGTTGTCGTTGATAGATTCCGTTCTTTGGCCCAATCAATGGCAGCGGCAATTTCTGTCTCGCTAACGTTGCGCCGATTGATCGCCTTCAACGTTTCGGGGTTTTCGGTTTGAAGCGCCAAACACAGGCCCAATTGATTATATTCGCCCAGCGTTTCGACCACCGTCCTCGCCGTATTCGTAAATCTTTTGTCGTTATAGAAAAATACCGACTTAGGATATCCCACACGTTCACCGCATTCGCGGACATATCGCGCGATATCCGTGTCACGTTCCAAAATTCCAAAATTTTCATCGGCAATAAATAGCGTTTGATAATCGCGGCCGGCGTAGGCCCTAGCGATGTAGGATAGATCTTCCTTTATCTGCTCTATGGGAAATGCTCGGATTTTTCCGCGAAGCTTGCCGGAGACACAAAAGGCGCATGTGTAGGGGCAAAAACGGGATGTCTGTACAAGCGGTTGAAATTCTTCAGTGAGAAAAGGATCCAACAATCCGGACAGATATGGAGAGCCGAGCGTTTCGAGGTCAAGAGTGAGGCCAACCGCTCGCCCCGCTCGCAATGTGCCATCTTCCACGAAGACCACACCGTCAATCGGATCTTGTTTCAGCCCGGAACGGTTGGAAAGCAATCTTTCGACAATATTCCAAAAACCAATCTCACCTTCGTTGACAACCAGAAAGTCGGCATCCGGCAACGCCGCAAAAAGGCGGCGCTGCTCGCTCGGATCCGTATCGATGCTGGGGCCGCCATAAACAATAGTCACATCGGATCCATAAAGGGCGCGGACATAGCGGGCGGCCTCTCGGCCAAGGTCCGTATTCCAATAATACAGGGAGAAACCAACCACATCCGGCTTTTTGGCCGCGATATCAGGATAGAGAGATGCCGTATTTTTGTAGAGGGTAACGTCAACGTCCGTTCCCGCTTTTTGTTTTAGATATTGGCCGACGAACCCGATATTCAGGGGTGTGTAGCGCGTATGTGCTGTGTACTGGTTCGAGTAACACAAGTCGGCGAGGAGGATGCGCAGTTGCCGAGACATTCGTAATGCTCCAAGACGCTAAAGCTGGGATTTTTCCACGGACATTCAAATCCCGAAATCACATAGGGGCATTCTACTCGACACTCTCAAGATGCATCTTGATTTCCGGAGATACGGTATCACTTCGATCGCACAGAGCAACCCTGCGCATTGTGTGGGATGCGGCCTATAAGATTTTCCTCGGCGATTTTCACGGCTCGATCGCCTCGTCCTCGGCGTAGGCGCGCGTCGCGACGCGGCCCAACCAATCCCAATAGCGATCCGGGGCGAGTGCGCCGCCCGCGCGCTTGACGGCGAGATTGTCCTCGCCGAACGCCTCGCCCACCTTGATCGCGCGCCGGGCAACCAGGCACTTGCGGACTACGGCGATGTTCTTGATCTCGGAGGGGGCCGGGGCCTTGCGCCCGTCGCCCAAGGCTCGCTCCACTTGGCGGATGCCCTCGACCATGGCCTTGAGTTCGCCCGGCTCCAGCGAGGCCTTGTGGTCCGGCCCGGGCAGGGTCCGATCCAACGTGAAATGTTTTTCGATCACGACGGCGCCACGCGCGGCCGCCGCGACGGCGACGTTGATCCCGGGACTATGGTCGGACAGGCCGACCGGCAGCCCAAACGCCTCGCGCAGGGTGTCCATTGCCCGCAGGTTCACGTCCTCGAAGGGCGCGGGATACTCGGTCGTGCAATGAAGCAGCGTCACTTTTTTAGCCAGCATGGCGCGCCCTCGGGTATCGGCGAAGGCGGCAGCGAAAAACTCCGTCCTGGGTTTTTCGGTCCGCCCCAAATAGCCGAACGCCAACACGCCCAGCGCGCGGCGCACGTCGTCGAGGTCGCTCATGCCGGTGGAAAGAATGATGTCGGCGCCGGCGCGCGCCGCGGCCAGCAGCAACGGGGCATTGGTGATTTCGCCTGAGGGGATCTTGACAAGGTGAAGACCGAGTTCCCCGGTCAACAGCCGCAGGCTGGGCAGATCGAAGGGCGTCGAGAGAAAGCGGATCCGGCGTTCGGCGCAGCGCGCGACCAGCCGTTCGTGCGCGGCGCGGTCGAGTTCCAGGCGCTTGATCATCGCGTGCTGGGTTTCGGCCGCATCCGTGGTCGCGCGTTGGTAATCGCATTTCGGCGCTTGGCGGCCGACCAATTCGTCGGCGACGAAACTTTGGAACTTGACCATGTCCGCGCCGGCCTCGGCGGCCGCGTCGACCAGGGCCAGCGCGCGGCCGAGATCGCCGTTGTGATTGACGCCGACTTCGGCGATAATGACGATGCTCATGCCCGGGCTCCGGCGGGCTCGGTCAGCGCGCGCCAGACTTCCGCGCCCGCGTCGGGGATGGAGACGAACGCGCTCAATCGTTCCAGTGCGCCGGCGATCGTCGCGACCAGATCGCGCGGTCGGCGCAGGCGCTCGTGAACCTCGCCCGCGTCGCGGCAAACGGGAAGATCGACTTTGCCGCCCTCGGTAACGCCGCTGGGCGACATCACGACCGGGATATAAGGCTTGCCCATGGCCATCACCTCGACCACGGCGCCAGACGTAATCGGGCCGATGACCACGTCCGCCCAGTCGATTTCGGGATGGATCGGTTCGGTCTGCAATATTCGGGTCTCGATGCCGTGGCGGCGGAAGACCTCGGCGTAATAATCCGCGCGCTCAAGGCCGGGGTGAAGCTTGAAGCGGGTCTCGTATCCCGCTTCGGCCAGCATCGCCAGCACCTCGACGGCGTACTTGAATCCGTCGCCGCGCATGGCAACCAGGTCGTCGGGAACGGGCGGGCAGGCCAGAACCAAGGCCCGCGTCCATCGCGCGCGCGGCGCCGACGCGGCGCGGAGGGGATCGAGAACCGGATAGCCGGTCCGGCGCGCGGGCAGGGGCGAGCCGGTCTCGGCGAGCCACTCCTCGCCCTGCGCGCCCCAGGACAGGAAACGTGTCAGCAACGGCGGCCGGCCGTCGAGGCCGACCCGCGCATCGTGCCGCTGATGGGTATTGAACATGCCGTTGACCAGCTCATCGGCGGGAACGCCGAAAACGCGCGCGAGTTCGACCGGTATGCGGGATTCGTAGTTGGTCGAATCGGTTACCAGCACGCGGCGGAAGCGATGGCGCTCGAACAGTCGCCGCCAGTTCTTGATCCGCGCCGCCATCGCCCGGAACCGGCCCGAGGCGATGATGGTTTCAAGAACATAGGCGCGGCGGAAACGCTCGATGCCATGCGCCGGTCCCTGCGCCGACTCGGCCCAGGCCGTCTTCAGCCGCGCGATGATGGCCGCGACCGCCGCCTCCTCGTCCTCGGACAGCGGCACGCGCGGGAACGCGGCCAGATGGAATCCCCGGCGCAGGGCCCGCGCGG
>VGZQ01000131.1 GCA_016872535.1 Rhodospirillales bacterium
ATCCCAGCTGCATACTTTCATTCTGGCGTGAAGATAGTCGCCAAATAAAAAATCCATATCGGGGTTGAGTTGGATAGCTTTTTCGTAGTGAGTGATGGCTTCGTCATAGCGTTTGAGATCGACGAACGCATGTCCTTTGTTGCACCAAGCATCGGCCAAATCGGTATTCAGTTGAATGGCTCTGTCGTAATGAGCGAACGCCTCGTCGTATCGTTTGAGTTTTATTAAACTGTTGCCCTTGTTGGACCACGCTTCGGCCAAATCAGGCTTGAGTTGAATGGTTTTGTCTTGATGAGAAAGCGCTTCGTCATAGCGCCTGAGCTCATATAAGGCGTTGCCTTTGTTGAACCAGGCCTCGGTAAAATTGGGATTGAGTTGAATGGCCTTGTCGTAGCAAGCCAAGGCTTCGTGATAATAAGACAGTCCGTTTTTGGCTAATGCCAAGTTCAGCCACGCATTGCTGCTGTTTTGACCGCCGGTCGACAACGCCGCGGATGCCGACTTTTCGGCGTCCTTGTATTTTTTGAGTTTGACCTGCGCCGCCGCCAGATTCGTCAAGGTTGGAGGCCTGCCGGGCGCAAGTTCCGACGATTCGGAAAATTTCCTTTCGGCCTCCACAAAAGATTTTTGTTCGAGACAGGCCAGCCCCTCATAAAACAAGATTTTTGCTTTTTCAAAATTATCCATATGGATTTCTCGCCGAAATGGAAGAGGGTATTACTATCCCGTGCTTGGCGATCGAAATGGAACATTGACCGATCCCGCTGAATGACCCAAGTCAAATGGTAGTTTAGGGCTTGCGGCTTGTGCAATGGGAGCGTGGTAGAGGTGCTGATTCGAAAAATCGCCGCCAACCCACGATCTTGCCAAGCACAGGCGCTTCCTTGCAATCAGGGCCCTACGGCACGTTGGAGCATGCAACCCGCTACTCGAACTTGTGCCGTCCGCGGTGTTGTTCCAAAAAGTACGAGAGCTCTCGAAAATGTCCTTTACGCCCCGAAACAGCCCCCCGCGCCTTTCCCGATCACGCTGGAATCATTGGATTCTTCATCTTCGTCCCTGGGCGCCATTTTTTCGCGGCTCTCCAGGAAAATCCCTAATATCGGCGCGTGTCCGACACCACGTATCATTAACTGAGGCAAGCGGCACGGAAGCGATCTCGGCGGTGCCGCGGCCGCTTCTCCGCTGGCGTTGAAAATCGAATACGGCTATCAATTATAACGCGTTATTGGAGAATCGTCCGGCTATTGCCGGGGGGAAGCCGTCGATCGATGCAGCAAAAATCCTACAATATCGAACGCGTCAATTTTTTGATCATCGAGGACAACAAGCATATGAGCGTGATGGTCAAGACGATCTTGACCGCTTTCGGCGCGCGCAACATTCTCGAAGCTTCCGACGGGGCCGACGCCTTCAAGGTCCTGAAGCATTTTCCCGCCGACATCATTATCTGCGATTGGGTCATGCAACCGCTCGACGGAATCGATTTCGTGCGCATGGTGCGTACCAGTGCCGACAGCCCGAATCCCTACGTGCCGATTATCATGTTGACCGGGTACACCGAAATGCACCGGGTGACCGAGGCGCGCGACGCCGGGGTCAACGAATTCCTGGCCAAACCGGTATCGGCCAAGAAACTTTATTCGCGGATCGTCGCGATCATCGAGCACAACCGGAATTTCATCAAGAACAAGCAATTTTTTGGGCCCGACCGGCGCCGCAAGGCGCTGGAAAGCTACCGCGGGGTCGAGCGGCGTAAAACACAAGCCGAAGTCATCGCCGCGCAGCAGATATTGAACGCGACCATCGCCGAGAAGTACGGACATTGATCGCTTGCGGCGAAGGTCCGACGGCCTTCATTCCGCCGCGTTGTCTTTTGCCGTAATCAAGGTTTCGCCCGGCTTCACGCGGGTGAACGCGACCGGCTCGGTCGAAACGTCGATCCTGTCACCCTTCAGCGTCGCGCAAGTGAAATAGGCCCGCGCCGGGTCGGCGGCGGCGGGGAAGTCGGCGCGGAAATGCGCCCCGGCGGAATCGGCGCGCGCGCGCGCCGCCGCGACGATGGTCCGGCTGACCAGGACCAGGTTCTTGAGGTCGAGCCAAGCGTGCCAGGCGAGGTTGAATTCGCGCCCACCCGCGATTCCGATACTGTTCAATTCCCGATCGAGAACGGCGAGCGCTCCTTCGGCACGCTTCAATCCCGCTTCGTCGCGCACGATCCCGGCATCCTCCCACATGACGTCGTAAAGCCGCTCGCGCAGTGCTCCCAAGTCGCCCGACGCTTGGGCGAACGGCGCGGAGGCCAGGGCCATGGCGGCTTCGATCGCGCCCTCGTCCGGGGCACGGAACATCTCGCGCGCCAGGCCTTCGGCCATGCTCGCCCCGGCGATGCCGCCGAACACGGTCGAGTTGGCGACGCCGTTGCCGCCCAAGCGGTTGGCGCCGTGCACGCCGCCGGTATCCTCGCCCGCCGCGTAGAGGCCGGCGAGCGCGGTGCGGCAATCGGGGCCGAAGCGCACGCCGCCCATCATGTAATGCGCGGTCGGGATCACCTCGACCCGGTCGCCCGCCAAGTCGAAGCCGCAATCGGCGCAGCGTTCGACCATGCCCTTGAACTGGCGTCGCACGTTGTCGGGACCGAGGTGCTTCATTTCGAGGTAGATACCGGCGAGCGGCGTCGCGCGGCCCTTTCGGATCACGTCGAACATGGCGCGGCTGACGATGTCGCGGGTTGCCCGCTCGAGCTTGGGATCGTATTCGGCCATGAACCGCTTGCCGTCCCGGTCGAGCAGGTATCCGCCCGCGCCGCGCAAGCCTTCCTCCAGCACGGTGCCGGTCATGCGCGTCTCGGGGCCGGCGAGCAGCCCGGTCGGGTGGAACTGGACCATCTCCATGTCGCGCAACGTCAGTCCCGCGCGCAGCGCCATCGCCATGCCGTCGCACGCCTTGTCGCCGGACGGCGTGTGGTAGCGGTACATGGTCGGCCCGCCGCCGGTGGCGAGCAGGACCCGCTTCGCCGCGACGAACGTGAATTCGCCCGTGCGCATATCGGCGAACAGCACCCCCGCGAGCGCACCGCCATCTTGGGCCGGGATCAGAGCCAGTGCCCGGTGTTCCTCCAGCCTTGCGATGCCGCGCGCCCAGACCTGTTCGGCGAGGCGATTGACGATCTCGATGCCGGTGAGATCGCCCTTATGGACGGTGCGGTCGAAAGTCTGGCCGGCGAAGGCTTTCTGGTGGACGGTGCCGTCCGGGTTGCGGTCGAAGAAGCAGCCGTATTTGTTTTCCAGCTCGCGGATGCAGCGTTGCGCGCCGGTCACCAGCAGCCAGGCGAGGTCCTGGTCGTTGATCCACTTGCCGCCCTCGAGGGTGTCCATGAAATGCCGTTCGGCGGAATCGCCTTCGGCCAGCGCCACGTTGTAGCCGCCCTGGACCATGCGGGTGCAGCCGCATTTGCCGAGCAGGCCCTTGACCGCGACGGTGATTTGGGCCGTCGGATCGGCCTCGGCGGCGCGCAGCGCGGCCATCAGGCCGGCGCCCCCGGCGCCGAGGATCAGGATATCGGTGGACGAACGTTGCATGGACATTGATCGGGCGTTCAGGCCGCGCGCACCGTCGGTATTTTCTTCACGATCTTGGTCATGGCGACGCGGGCTTTCGCCACGTCGTGGGCGGACTGCATCCGCATCCAGACGTCGGGCCCGTCGCCAACGAACTTGCCGAGCCGTACCGCCATCTCGGGCGTGACCGGGGCTTTCTCCGAGAGAATCTTGTGCAGCATCTGCCGGGAGACGCCGAGCGCCCTGGCGGCGGCCGACACGCTCATGCCGAGAGCCGGCAGAACGTCCTCGCGCAACAAGGCGCCGGGATGGGTCGGAATGCGTTCGGTCATGGCGGCAGTGTAACGTCCACGCGGAGGGCGGCCAAGAACGAGCCGCCGGCCCGCCGCCGCTCCTACCCGGCCGGGCCGGCCGGCGAATCAACTACATCCCGCCTGAGCCTCCGCCGCCGCCTCCGCCTCCTCCGCCCCCCCCGCCGCCGGAGCCTCCGCCGCCCCCGCCGCCCGCGATGAAGCTGACGCCGAATTCCTTCTTCTCCGTGTCGTAATAAACCAGGGCGTTCGAGCGGGGCGCGAGATAGGCGAGGACTTTCCCGTCCGGGCCCCGGATTTCGGTGACCTTGTTGTCGGGCAGGCGGCCGACGTCGATCTCGATGAGCTCCTCCAGTCTTTGTCCCCGGACCGTCGCGAGCTTCGCGAAGCCCTTGCCGTCGAACGGGACGCCGCCGCCGGGAACCACCAGCAGTTGCCCGAGCAGGCGGGAATGGGTTTCGTTCACCCCCGACCCGAAGACCTCGTGGTTTTCCCGTTTCAGGGCGTCGATCAGGACCGTGTGGCGCACCTCGCGGGT
>VGZQ01000132.1 GCA_016872535.1 Rhodospirillales bacterium
CATGTTCTGTCGTCTCAAGGACTTCCGGCGGATCGCCACCCGTTACGACAAACGCGCCGACGTCTTCCTCTCCGGCGTGTTCTTGGCCGCCGCCGTAGTATGGTGGGCCAATTGAGTCCGGACCCTAGGGCACGTTGCGAGCGAATGGAATCATTCCCCCCCTCACCCAGCTCCGGGTAAGGCGCGTCTTGCGACGCACCAACCCTACGCAACCCTCTCCCCCCGCAAGTCGCGGGGGGAGAGGGAAGGGTGAGGGGGCGGTGCCGCCTAATCGCAACAAGCGCTAGGACTGCGCCCAGGGCAATCCGTCGACCCGCCAGCCGCCCTTGGTGTTGCGGTGCGCGCGGTCGTCGCGGTCGCCCTCGAACCCGTGCGCGACGTTGTAGCAACGCCCGTAGCCGAGCTGGGTCATGGCGACCGCCGCGGCCCTGGAGCGCACGCCCGAGCGGCAGAGGAACAAAAGCGGCGTGTCGCGGGCGGGGAACCTGGCGATGAGCGCGTGGGGAAAATCGGCGTTTACCTGCTGGCTCGGAAACAGCTTCCACGGCGCCAAGAACGGCTCCTTGCCGAGCGCCTTGAGATCGGGCAGTCCGACGTAAGTCCACTCCGCGTCGGTGCGCACGTCGACGAGCTGGGCCTTGGGCTCGCGCGCGAGCATCTCCCACGCCTCCTTGGGTGAAATGTCGCCCGCATAGGCGCCTGGGGCGGCGGTGCCGTCGCTCGGACCTTTCATGGCGCATGGCTCTATCGCGCCGAACGGGCGGCCGCAAGGCCGCAACCGAGAGGGTTGTTTGCCGGGGCGCTTCCGCCATATTAGAAAGGCGCGCCGTCTTTCCCGCCCCCGGCTTTTCCCGCCCCCGGCTTTTCCCGCCATGACCGATTCCGCCGACAACCTGCAACGGCTTTCCGACCTGATCGCGGCCGCGAAACGGGCGGGCGCTTCCGCCGCCGACGCCCTGCTGGCGGAGGGCGTTTCCATGACCCTCGGCTGGCGGCTCGGCCAGCTCGAAAACCTGGAACGGGCGGAAGGCGTCGACGTGGGCCTGCGCGTGCTGTTCGGCAAGCGCCAGGCGATGGTGTCGTCCTCGGATTTGTCCGCCGCCGGCATGCGCGAGCTGGTCGAGCGCGCCGTCGCCATGGCCCGCGCCGCGCCGGAGGATCCCTTCTGCGGCTTGGCCGAGCCGGCGGACCTCGCCCGCGATTTTCCCGATCTCGATCTCGCCGACGCCCGCGACCCGAGCGTCGACGACCTGAAGGCGCGCGCGCGCGCCGCCGAGGACGCCGCGCGCGCGGTCGAGGGCGTCACCAATTCCGAAGGCGCGCAGGCGAGCTTTTCGCGCTCGACCGTCGCCCTGGTCGCCTCCAACGGCTTCGCCGCGATGCGCGGCGAAACCCATCACGGCGTCGCCGCCTCGGTGCTGGCCGGCAGCGGCACGGCGATGGAAACCGACTACGACTACGCTTCCGCCGTCCACGCCGCCGACCTCGCGCGCCCCGAGGCGATCGGCCGCTCGGCCGGGGAACGCGCGGTGCGACGGCTGAACCCGCGCAAGGTGGAAACCGCGAAAATGCCGGTGGTGTTCGAGCCGCGCGTGGCGAACAGCCTGGTCCGGCACCTGGCCTCGGCGGTCAACGGCGCCTCGGTCGCGCGCGGCACCACGTTCCTGAAAGATAAGATGGGCGTCCGAATTTTTCCCGAAACCGTCGCCATCGTCGACGATCCGCTGCGTCGGCGCGGATTGAATTCGCGCCCGTTCGACGGCGAGGGGCTGCCCGCGCGCCCGCTCAGGCTGGTGGAGAAGGGCGTGCTCAAGTCCTGGGTGCTCGATCTGCGCTCGGCCCGGCAACTGAACCTGAAAAGCACCGGACACGCCGCGCGCGGCGTGTCGTCGGCGCCTTCGCCCGCGACCTCGAATCTCTACCTCGAACCCGGCGCGCTCGCGCCCGAGGCGCTGCTCGCCGGCATCAAGGACGGCTTCTACGTCACCACCCTGATCGGCATGGGCGTCAACGGCGTCACCGGCGACTACAGCCGCGGCGCCGCCGGCTTCCGCATCGAAAACGGCGCGCTCGCCCATCCGGTGAGCGAAGTGACCATCGCCGGAAACCTGAAGGACATGTTCCTCAACCTCACGGCGGCGAACGACCTCGTCTTCCGCTACGGCACCGACGCGCCCACCGTGCGGATCGAGGGTCTCACCGTTGCCGGGCGTTGAATTTATAGAAACGCTCGCGTTTTCAAGGCACTGACAAGCACCGGGCGGTTGGCCGCGCGCCCCCGCGCGTGCTATGGTCCGCCTCCGAAAGCCTCCGGTTCCGCGAGGAGAATCAAGCCCTTGACCGGCCCCGCCGCGCCCCCGCCGCACGCGTCCTCCGTCCAGCTCATGCGCCGTCTGTTGCGGGAGAGCGTCAGGCCGTACGCGGGCACGCTCGCGCTCGCCGTCCTCTGCATGGCGCTGATGGCGAGCGCGACCGCGCTCAGCGCCTGGCTGATGAAGCCGGTGGTCAACGACGTGTTCATCGGCCGCGATCCGGCCATGCTGTGGCTGATCGGCGGCGCGGTGCTGGCGACGTTCCTGGTCAAGGGCCTCGCCAACTACGCCCAGGCCACGTTGATGAGCTACGTCGGGCTCAAGATCGTCGCCGACAATCAGAACCGCCTGTTCGCCCATCTCGCGCGCATGGACCTGCGCTTCTTCCACGACAACGCCACCGGGCGGCTGATTTCGCGTTTCACGGTGGATATCGGATTGATGCGCGCGGCCGTTTCCACGGTGCTGACCGGCTTCGGCAAGGACGCGCTGTCGCTGGTCGGCCTGGTGGCGGTGATGTTCATCCAGGACTGGCGGCTGGCGTTGACGGCGTTCGTCGTCTTTCCGGTCGCGGTCTGGCCGATCGCGCGGCTCGGGCGGCGTATGCGGCGCGTCACCGCCCACACCCAGGAGGAAATGGGCCAGCTGATGACCATCCTGGAGCAAACCATCCAGGGCATCCGCATCGTCAAATCCTACGTCATGGAGGAATACGAAAAACGCCGCGTCGCCGCCATCGTCGAGCGGGTGTTCGGCCTGACCCAGAAGGCGGCGCGGGTGCGCGCGCGCGCCAGCCCGATCATGGAGACGCTCGGCGGCGTCGCCGTGGCGCTGGTCATCGTCTACGGCGGCGCGCGCGTGATCGACGGCGCCACCGACGCCGGTTCGTTCTTTTCGTTCATCACCGCGCTGCTGCTGGCCTACGAGCCGATGAAGCACCTCGCCAACCTGAACACCAGCCTGCAGGAAGGGCTCGCCGGCGCGCAGCGCCTGTTCCAGGTGCTGGATACCGAACCCGGCGTGCGCGAATCGCCCGACGCGCGCGCGATCGAGGTCCGGCGCGGCGCCATCCGTTTCGACAACGTGCGCTTCGCCTACGTGCCCGGCCGCGTCGCCCTCGACGGCGTGTCGTTCGAGGTGCCCGCCGGCAAGACCGTCGCCCTGGTCGGCCCGTCGGGCGCGGGCAAGTCCACCATCCTCAATCTGGTGCCGCGTTTTTACGACCCGAACGAGGGCGCGGTCCTGATCGACGGCGTCGACGCGCGCGAGTTCACCTTCGCCTCCCTCAACCGCGCCATCGCGCTGGTCAGCCAGGAAGTGACGTTGTTCGACGACACCGTCGCCGCCAACATCGCCTACGGCCGCGCCGGCGCGGGCGAGGACGACATCCGCGCCGCCGCGCGCGCCGCCGGCGCCGAGGAGTTAATTACCGCGCTGCCCCAGGGCTACGACACGGTGGTCGGCGAGCGCGGCATCAAGCTCTCCGGCGGGCAGCGCCAGCGCCTCGCCATCGCGCGCGCCATGCTCAAGAACGCGCCGATCCTGCTGCTCGACGAGGCGACCAGCGCGCTCGATTCCGAATCCGAGCGCCAGGTCCAGGCGGCGCTCGCGCAGTTGACCAAGGACCGCACCACGCTGGTGATCGCGCACCGGCTTTCGACCGTGACCGGCGCCGACCAGATTTGCGTGGTCGAGGGCGGGCGCATCGTCGAGCGCGGCACCCACGCCGAATTGCTCGCGCGCGGCGGCTCTTACGCCCGCATCCACGCCATCCAGTTCGCCGGCGCCGAGGTGGCTGCACCCGCCCCGCGCGTCGCCGGGGCGTGACGGGAGGGAGCGGGCGCGCGGTGGGGTTGTTCAAATCCTTCTTCCGCCGCGACGGCGTGCGCCGGGCGCTTTGTTGGCTCGGCGCGGGCTATATCCGTTTCGTTCATGCGACCGGCCGCTGGCCGGTCACGCGCGGCGA
>VGZQ01000133.1 GCA_016872535.1 Rhodospirillales bacterium
GCCTGATCCGCGCCCATTCCTTGTCGTTCAGCCAGTAAAGATGCGCCATCCCAGCCTCCGTTCTCCTCGGAGGCTTGAATCACATCTTCGTAGCGTTGAGAATCCCCTAATTGAGTACAGACCCTAGAGCGTCCCGCACCTCGGGCGGAATCCCGTCCACCGCAGCCGGGACGAACGCGTCCTTCAGGGTCGCGTGCATCATGTTGGTGGCTTCGAGCAAGGCGCCGCGCAGATTGGCGGCGGAAAGATTGGCCTCGGAAAAATTGGCCCGGCTGAGGTTGGCTTCCGTCAGGTTTGCCCGGCTCAAATTCGCCTTCTTCAAGCTGGCGCCACTGAGATTGGCCTTGCTCAGGTTTGCTCCGGACAGGTCGCAGGCGTACATCTCGGCCTCTTGCAGATTCGCCGATTCCAGTTTCGCGTCCACTAGTACGGTGTGGGAGATGGTTTTCTGGATTTCCTTGGCGCGGGCCGATTGTTCCGCCGTCATGCCGTCGCGCTTCATCTTGAGCGCGGCATCTATGACCGCGCCCGGCCGCATATCGGCACCGGTCAGATTGACCTGCGACAGGTTGCAGTTCCGAAGCTTGGCGCCCCGGAGATCCGCCTTGGAAAGATTCGCGCTGGCGAGGTTCGCTTCGGAAAGATTGGCGCCGAACAGGTCGGCGCAACTGAAGTTGCTATCGGTCAGGTTGCACCGACTAAGATCGGCGCCGGAAAGCAGCGCCGAGTCGAGGATGACCCCCTTCAGATTCAACCCCGACAAATTCTGCAATTTCAGATTGGCGCGTTCGCCCATCGAGTCCCGGCTCAAAAACTTTCTGTGCTTTTTCAGAATCTCGACGAATTCCTGGGAATTCATGTTAATGCCCCCTGGGTCGTCCTTGCCTGACAAATCCGCCCACATCAGCCCTGATCACGCCCAGGGTTAGAAAACTAGTCATGGGGGATTTCGCAAAATGAAAAATGGTTTTTAGCGAACTCCCCGGATTCCGGCCTTGATCGAGATCAATTGGCTCCCCCCTGAATAGGTCCATTCAGAGGGTGGGTTTTTTTATTACTTTTACCACAGGAAGGGGCCCCATGAAATGCGGCGGAATTGGGTGGAAGGTCACATAATTCGCTGGCGCAACGCTCCGCTGGCAACAGGAGCGTCACGTCGAATGGTACTGTATCGCACCTGGTAAGCCGGTGCGGACCGACTTCATCGAGTGTCATTCAACGGTCGTCTGTGCAACGAATGCTTAAGGATTTCGTAATCGAGACAGGAAGCATTCGTCTCGATCAAATAGGTCATTTAATCCAGGAAAGCGAACCGATGAAAATTTGTCAGGATATTGGCCATCGTTCAAAGCATCATAGCCTTTCGAAGGCCTTTATCGATGGACCAATGGTCCCCGGTCGAGAGTTCTATCGTTGGTCCGACAGGTCCCCGGCAATCTCATTTTAACCGCGGGGAGTGAAAAGCGGGGACTGTTGGAAGTGGTCTGAGCATGCATGCATTTGGGGGACAATTTAATCACCGAGAGAAGATTTACTGAGCCGCCCAATCCTTTTGCGCGGCACACTAAGGAAGGCTAGCTTTTTTCCCCTATCCATTCCGCTAAACACCTCCCTCACGATACCGGGCGCATCAACCTCTCGTAGGTCGCGAGATCGGCGCCGTCGAGGCAGGCGCGGATGATCGCCTGGCCGGACGGGTCGAGATCGGCATCCTCGAGATAGGTCGCGATCTCGCGCTTGAAGAAATCCGCCAGCATCCGCGCGCCCTTGTCGTAGGTCTCGATCCCGATCTCGGGCTGGGTCTCGGTGCGCAGGAACCAGTGCGCGATCTGCACGCCTTCGACCTGGAGCGAGCGCATGGCGTAGCCAAGCAGCGGGCAGCGCGCCGGCTCGATCTGGTGCGGGCGGAACTTGGCGCCGCCGCGCCGGGCGAGGTATTCGCGCGCGATCCACTGGGCGTTGAAGCCCACTTTCCACGCGCCGATGTGCTGGTTCGGGATCAGCACGTAACGGGTGGCGGGATGGCGGCGGATCTGATCGAGCAGCAGGTTGGCGTAATGCACGCGCCGGCCGGTGGCGAACGGCCAGAACGAACCGACGCCCTCGCTGGTCAGGCCGCCGTCGCCGACGATGCTCGGGTTGGCGTGCCCGCGCGGCGCCACCAGCCGCCACAGCCACGCCAGCGCCGGCGGCAGCAGGTGGAGCAAGCCGACGATGCCGTAGGACGGCGCTTCGCGCGTGCACGGCGGCGTGCGGATGCCGAAGCTGCGCACGTCGACCTCGACCGGTTGGTTGACGATGCCGGGAATGTCGCGCCGGGGCAGGATGACGCGCGGATTGGGGCAGCGCCTGCCCGGCGCGTCCTCGACGTGCTCCCACAGCAGGCAGGTCGCGCCCGGCACCGCGTCGATGTTGACGAACACCAGCGGCTCCTTGGGCGCGACGCAAATCCGCTCCAGCTCGGGGTTGGTGCCGTATTGGGCGATATGGTCGACGCGCACGAACCAGGCGTTCTCGGCGTCCGTCACCACCAGCTTGCGCGGATCGTTCTGGATCGAGGGATGGCAGAGCGCCATGTCGTCGGTCACCGGCTCCAGTTCGCAGCCCTGGGTCAGGGGCACGGTGCGCCGCTCGCCGGTCACCAGGTTCTCGCCGAGCAGGATGCGCCCGTTCGGCTCGCGGTGCGGATACTCCAGCATTTCGCTCTTGCCGCCGCCGCTCGCGCCTTCGTGCATGATGGTGAGCGTGTTGTCGTAGGGCGTCACCACCCGCACCACCGAGGCGTGCGCGGTCACCCAGCCTTCCTGGCCGCCGAGGTCGAGCAGGATTCCGTAAATCCCCTTCTTGGCGCTCGGGCCGGGATAGAGGTTGAGGGCGAAGACTTCGTGCACGTCGCCGGTCCGGTTATGGACGACCACTTGGCGCCCGTCGCAATGGGTGTGGCGAAAGGGAGGCGCGAGATAAACCACCGCGCGCGGCGCGAATTCGGCGCTGAGCAGGTCGTTGTCGGCGATCCCCTGCAGATCGGCGAGCGCGGTGGCGAAGAACGCGGCGTTGGCGGGGCCGACGAACACGGAGTCGTAGCCGAAGTCGTCGCTGCCGGCGGAAAAGGGAAAGACGATCAGCTCTTGTTCGCCGAGCCACGCCAGCACTTCGTCGCGCAAGGCGCGGAAGGGATAGCCGAAGCGCGCCTCGAATCGCACCTTGTCGGTGGGCGCGTCGTCGGCGATGACCATGGTGTCCGGATCGCGCCTGCGCATGTACGGCTCGGCGTAATTGACGGCGACGCCGTTGCGGCAGCGGGTGACCACCGCCTCGACCACGCGGCCCTTGCCGGAAACGTCGTAGGCGACCTCGATGCGGTCGCGCGGCGGATTTCCGAAAAGGATGCCGAGCAGGTCGGCGCGCGTGCGCGGCCAATGGACCGCGGGCGCGCGGGCGAGCAGCGCCGCCAGCTCGGGCATTTTGGCGAGCCAAGCCGGATCGGCGTTGCGGGGGCGCAGGGCGGCGGTCGAACGAGGCATGGGGCGAATTCCTCAAGAACGTTTTTTCGCGGGCGGCAGTATAACGATCCTGCCGTTGCGGCCAAGCCAAAGGGGGCGCGGCGAAAAGTTCTGGCGAAAAGATATGAACGCTTGATATACCGACACCGTTCGCCCGCTCCGAATGGGCGGGCCGCGCCCACCCGAAATGAGGGCGCGCGTGTGACAAACTCCGGCCGCCACGATCGGCGGCCACAATCGAACGGACGGTTCCGTCATGCGTTTGGTGACATTCGCCCAGGGCAAAACAGTTTCCATCGGCGTGCTCGACGGCAAAAACGATCGCGTAATCGATCTGGTCAGGGCCGCGGGCGTCACACCCGACATGACCGCCTTCGTGGCGCTCGGCAAAAAAGGCCTCGCGCTCGCGCGCGCCGCGCTCAGGAAGGCGCCCAAGAAGGCGGTCGTGCCGCTCCGCAAAGCCAAATTGCTCGCGCCGTTTCCGTCGCCCCGGCGCAATATCCTTTGTGTCGGCAAGAACTATCACGACCACGTCCAGGAGCTGAACCGCAGCGGCTTCGACGGTGCGGCCAAGCCGTCGATCCCGGAATTTCCCATCGTCTTCACCAAGGCGACGACCTCGGTGATCGGACCGGGCGCGACCATTCCGGCGCACCTCGACCCGACCGCTTCGGTCGATTACGAGGGCGAATTGACCGTCGTCGTCGGTCCGGGCGGGCGGAACATTTCCAAGGCCAATGCTTTCA
>VGZQ01000134.1 GCA_016872535.1 Rhodospirillales bacterium
CGCCCCCGCCTCCCCCGCCGCCGCCCGCGCCGGAACCGGCGGCGGCGCCTAAGGAAGAGAAGGCGCTAAATCAATCCGAACTCGACGCCCTGTTCGGGGCTTCGCCGCCGGCGCCGCCCGCTTCGGCGGCGGACTCCAAGGCCGCGCCGGCACCCGAACCCGCCGCGGAAGAACTGAGTCCGGAAGAACTCGACAAGATGATGGCGCAGCCGGAACCGGAAACGGTGGTCGGCTCGGTCGCCGAGGTTTCCGACGACAAGGCGGGTGAACCGCCGATCGACATCGAGAGCTTGCCCGAGCCGGAACCGATTCCCGGCGCGCTCGCGCCCGACGAGGGCGCCCAGGTCAAGGGGAGCCGGCGCGGCTGGATCGGCCCGATCGCCGCCATTGTCGTGCTCGTCCTGTTCATCGGCGCGGGCGCCGGGTTTTACTTCGCCCGCGCCACGGTGATGCGCATGGTGCCGATGACCAAGGAGATTTATTCCCTGCTCGGCCTGCGCGCCGAGGCGCTCGGCGCCGGGCTCGACATCCGCAGCGTGGTTTCGGAGCGCGTCAACGAGGGCGGCACCGAGGTGCTCTCCGTGCGCGGCGTGGTCGCCAACATCTCGACGGTCGAACGGTCGGTGCCGCACCTGCGCGTCATTCTGTACGACGCCAACAACCGGGGCATTCAATCGGCCGACCTGGCGCCGTCCGTGGCGCGGCTGCCGGCGGGCGGCGAGATGGGCTTCCGGGTGGCCTTGCGCGATCCGTCGCCGCTCGCGCGAAGGCTCGAAGTCACGTTCGTCGAGGGCACGCTCAACCCGGACGGCGCGGTGCGGAACGGGTCCGCGCCCCCCAAGGCGAACTGAAGGGCGAGGCCACGGGCGAAAGCGCGGGGCAGCGGACGAGACGAACTCCGCGCGCGCCAAGCCGCCCATCGACGCCCGTTCAAAACATCTTCAAGAGCCGGTCGATGTAGTCGCGTTCCAACATCGGCCGGTCGCGTTCGCCCGCGCGCCTTCGCAGCTCGTCCAGGATTTCGCGCGCGCGGAGCCGCTCGCCGCGATCGGGCACCTGCACGTCGCCGCCCGCCGACGCGCCCATGGCGCCCCGGGGCTCGCGCCCGAACGGGTCGCGGTTGATGCCGCGTTCGCCCTGCGGCATCTGGCCGATCTGGCCGGGATCGGCGCCGAAGCGGCGCGCCATTTCGTTGCCGATGCCCTGGATCGCGTCTTGCAGCGCCTGCAGCGCGTCGGTCTGCGGGCCGATCGCGCCCGCCGAATCGCCGCCATCCAGCGCGCCCTCGGCGCGGCGCATGGCGCGCTCGGCGTTGCCGAGGCCCTCGGGGATGCGCCCGAGCATGGAATCCATCTGGCGCATCATTTCGCCCAACATGCGCCGGAGCGCGTTCTGGGCGCGGGCGTCGGCGCGGGCGTCGCCCTCGGCCGAGCCGTCGCCCGGTTGACCCTTACCCGCCTGGCCTTTTCCTTTTTGGCCTTGGCCGCGTTGACCGCGCTGGCCTTCCGCGCCGTCGCGCGAGCGGCGGAACGAGCGGTCCAGCAGCTGCTGCTGGCGGCGCGACATTTCGCGGAGATCGTTCATCATCCGGGCGCCCTTTTGCGCCTCGCCGCCCTGCGGGCGGGAGGCGAGCCCGCGCTGCAGCCCCTGCAGCATGCGCTGCAGTTCGGCGAGCAGTTCCCGGGCCGCGTCCATCTGGCCCATGCGCATCAGTTCGCGCGCTTCCTCCAGCATGCGGTAGAGGTCGGCGGAATCGACCATCTGCATGGTTTCGGGATCGAACGGCACCGGCTCGGCGTCGCCTTCGGCCATGTCCCGGGCCAGCGCCTCGAACAGCTTGTCGAGCGCGCGCTTGATCTCGTCGAGCAGGCGCTCGGCTTCCGGCGTCAGGCCCTGGCCCTCGCGCAGCGCGCGCGCGAGCCGTTCCTGCAGGTCGCGCAAATCGCGCCCGGCGGCGACGAACTTGCCGTCCTCGACCCGGAGCGCCGTTTCCCACAGGATCCTTCGCACCGTGTCGACGGCGCCCGGCGTGCCGTCGTGCACCAGCCGGCCGATGGCCATGCGCAGCGCGAGATACACCACCGTGTCGTGGGCGAAGTGGGCCGGGCGGCCGGAAATCCGCTCCAGCTCCATCACCACGTCCTCGATGGTCGACGGCGACGGGTCGAGCAGGCGCTTGCGCTGCTCGGCCAGCGCGCGCGCGACCGGATGGTTGAAGAAGCGCTCGGGCAGCACCGCGGGAACGGCGTCGCTGACGCCGGTCTGGCCGCGCGCGTCGGTCGCCTCGAGCCGCACGGTCACCGGCGTTCCCGCCCACGGGTGCGCGCTCAAATCGTGCAGGCTGGTGCCCTTGACGGTTATTTTCGGTTCGGCGACCGCGTCGTTCGACGCGCGCGTGGCCGGACCTATTTGGAGGGGTATGCGGATTTCGTCCTCGTCCTTGGTTTCGGCTCTTCTGACGATCGCGTGCGCGGCACTGAGGCCGTAATCGTCGCTCGCCTCGAAATCGATCCTGAGGCGCGCGCCGAACGCGGCCGACGGCGCGGCGGTGAACACGATCTCGGGCGGCGCGTCGGGAATCACGCGGATCGGCCAGCGCCATAGTTCGAGCCGGCCCTTGGCGACGACGATGGCGTCGCCCGCCTCGATCGCGGTTTCGGCCCGCGAACTCGGCTTGGCGCCGGGTTGGACGTCGATCGAGGCGATGGGCGCGAAGGGGCGCTTCGCGCCGCCGACGGCAAGTTCGAGTCCGTCGCCCAGGCCCGTCGCCTGGACCAGGACCGCGCTGCCGGCGGGTACCGCCGGAGCCGATCCGTCCCATTCGCGCGTGAGGAAAATCGGCGCACGCCGGGTGTAGGCGGGCGGCGTGATCCAGGCTTCGAGCGCCAGCGCCGCGGGATCGGTCGCGGCGATGCCCGGGCTGAGCGCGCGCCCGAGCCGGCGGCCGTAATCGTCGTGGCCCGCGAGCAGGCCGACCGCGAGCGCGAGCAGCGCCGCCGCGCGCAACGCCCAACGGTCGCGCGCCGCGACGCCCGGCGCGGGCGCCTTCAGGCTGAGGCCTTGCGCCATCTCCCGCCCGGCGCGGGCCTGGTGCGCCGCCCACAGGATTTGCGCGGCGGGATCGTCGCGGCCGGCGGCGAGACGGTCGGCAACCGCCGTGAGCGGGCGGTGGGCGAGGCGGCTGTCGCGTTCGATGCGCGCGCGGCCGGCGGATTCGGATGCCAGACGCGCGGCGACGAACGCGCGGCGCAGCAATCCCGCGAGCAAGGCGGCGACGCCGACCAGCAACAGGCCGTGCGCCCATTCGGGCAGCAGCGGCAGCGTGTCGGTTCCGGCGAGCCCGAGGAACGCCGCCGCCAGCGCCGCCGCCGGCCACAGGGCGGGCCACAAGCCCTCCCACGACACCACCCAGCGGGCGAGCGCGACCAGGGTCGAGAAACGCCGGGCCGGAGAATCCGGCGCGGATTCGGGTGCGGAATCTTCGGCGCGCATGGGCGCCCAGTTTACTCTAGCGCGCGCGTTTCTGCCGCGACTTTTTCGTCCCGGCCTTGCCGGCCTTGATCCGTCGCGCGCGCGGCTTCGCCGCCGACGGCGCGGCCAGCCATTTCGGCAGCTTTTCGTCGGCGAACAGCTGGGCGGCGGTCTTGCGCGGCTTGACCACCGCGAAGGCGCGGCCGCGGACCAGAACCTCCGCCGCCGGCGGGCGCATGTTGTAGGCGGACGCCATCACCGCGCCGTAGGCGCCGGCGGTGCGGAAGGCGACCAGATCGCCCTCCCGCAAGGGCGGCAAAGCGCGCCCGCGGGCGAAGGTGTCGCCGGTTTCGCAGATCGGGCCGACCACGTCGACCTCGCGCAGCGGCGCGTCCGCGCGCGGCTCGCGCACCGGCCAGATGGCGTGGTAGGCGTCGTAGAGCGAAGGCCGGATCAGGTCGTTCATGCCCGCGTCGACGACGACGAAAGTGCGCGTCGCGCCCTCCTTGACGTAAAGGACGCGCGATACCAGCACGCCCGCGTTGCCGACCAGAAGCCGGCCCGGCTCGAACACCAGCCGGCAGCCGAGATCGCCGAAGATCTCCTTCACCAGCCGGCCGTAGTCGGCCGGCGTGGGCGCCGGCGTTGCCGCGCCGTCGTAAGGGATGCCGAGGCCGCCGCCGAGGTCGAGCCGGTCGATGGCGTGGCCGTCGGCGCGCAGCATGACGATCAGGTCGCGGACCCGGACGAAGGCGTCGCGAAAGGGCGCGAGG
>VGZQ01000135.1 GCA_016872535.1 Rhodospirillales bacterium
GCTATTCGGGACCGAGGGCATTTCGGGAGGGCGAACGTGGCCGAGCAGAGACCCGCCGACGGCGAAGCCGGAAACGCGCGCACGCCCCCGCAAACGGCGCTCGCGGTCGCGCTCAAATACGAACCCGCAACCGAGTTCGCGCCCAAGGTGGTGGCGAGCGGCCGGGGCTCGATCGCCGAACAGATTCTCGCCATCGCCTTCGCCAAGGGCATCAAGGTGCGCGAGGACGCCGACCTCGCCCAGCTGCTGAGCGTGATCGAGATCGACAGCGAAATCCCGATCGAGGCCTTCGCCGCGGTCGCCGAAATTCTCGCCTACGTCTACCGCGCCAACGGCGATTGGCCCGATTTCCTGGAGCGGATCAAGAACGCGGCAACTCCCGAGGAACGTCCCGCATGAGCAAGACCCCGCCTTCGGGCCCGCCCGCGCACCCACCGGCACCCCACGTGCTGACCGGGGAACTGGCGCGGGTGCGCGTCGCCATCGCGCGCGCCAAGGACGACCTCGCCCAGGACCGCATGCCCGATCTCGCCGACCTGCGCTCGATGGTCGCCGGAGTCTGCGCCACCGCCCTGCACGGCGCCGAATCCGGCGGCGCCCCCGATCCGGCGAAGGCGAGCGCGCTGGAGGCCATGCTCGCCGAGCTCGAGGTGCTCGAGGACGAAGTGCGCAAGTTCCGCGACCGCCTGGCCAAGCAAGGCCGGGGATAGGCCCCAGGGAGTCGCCCGTGGATTTCGGCGATTACTTCCGTTTCGTGCTGGCGCTCGCGTTCGTGCTCGCCCTGATCGGGGTGATGGCGTGGCTGCTGACCGCGGTCATCACGGGAATGATGCTGGTCTTCGCCGATCGTTTCCGCGCCGCCTGGAGCGTATTCGCGCCGCTGTGAGCGGCGGAGGCACGGACCATGGCCGAGCAAGACGACGCCGACAAAACAGAAGATCCTTCGGGACGAAAACTCGATCGCGGCCGCGCCCGCGGCCAGGTCGCCCAATCCCAGGAAGTCGCCCATTGGGGCATCCTGATGGCGGGCGCGCTGCTGGTCCTGTTCGCCGCGCCGTGGACCATGAGGCACGTCGCGCGCGTGGCGCTGCCGTTCCTCGAATCGCCCTCGCAGATCCCGGCCGACATGGGCCGCCTGCAAATGCTGTTCGGCGACGTCGCGCTCGCCCTGCTGGTGGCGGTATGGCCGGTGTTCCTGTTCCTGGTGATCGCGGCGCTCGCCATCCACATCGTACAGACCGGGCTGGTGTGGGCAACCGAAAAATTCGAGCTCGACTGGAACCGGCTTTCGCCGATCAGCGGCTTCAAGCGCCTGGTTTCGACGCGCACGCTCGCCGAGTTCGTCAAGGGCATCGTCAAGATCGCCGTCATCGGCGGCGTCATCTTCACCGCCGCGCTGCCGATCCTGAAGGACGTCGAGCTGCTGCCGGCGATGAGCCTCGGCGCGGTGCTCGACCATTCCGAGGCGGTGGTGCTGCGCGTCGCCGCCGCGACGCTCGCGGTGCTGACCGTAATCGCCGGGTTCGACTACGTCTACCAGCGCTACATGTTCCTGCGCCAGATGCGCATGAGCAAGCACGAGGTCAAGGAGGAGCACAAGCAGGCCGAGGGCGACCCCCACGTCAAGGCGCGCATCCGCTCGCTCCGGCGCGAGCGCGCACGCCAGCGCATGATGGCGGCGGTGCCGAAGGCGACCGTGGTCGTCACCAACCCGACCCACTACGCGGTCGCGCTCGCCTACGAGATGGAGAAGATGGAGGCGCCCAAGCTGGTCGCCAAGGGCGCCGATTACGTCGCGCTCCGCATCCGCGAGATCGCCGAGGAGCACGAGGTGCCGATCGTCGAAAACCCGCCGCTCGCCCGCGCCCTGTTCGCCAGCGTCGAGCTGGACCAGGAAATCCCGATCGAGCACTATAAGGCGGTGGCCGAGGTGATCGGCTACGTCATGCGCCTCAAGGGCAAGCTGCATTGACATGAATCGTCCCAACCCGCCGCGCGGAACTCCGCCGCGCCCGCCGACCCTGGGCGAAGCGGCGAAGAACGCGCTCGGCGCCTTCCGCGCGTGGTGGTCGCCGCCCGATGATCGCGAACGCGGCGAGCGAGACGCAGTCGACTCCCGTCGCTCGCGCGACGAGGCGGCCATGGCCGAATACCTCGACAACCTGCCGGCAGGGATCTTTTCCGCCGACGCCGACGGGCGCATGCTCTACGTCAACCGCACGCTCGCCGACTGGCTCGGGCGCTCGGCGGGCGCCATCGTCGGCCGCCCGTTCGCCGACTTTGTCGTCGAGGCGACGCCGTTTCCGCTCCCGCCCGAAGGCGGCGCGCTCGACGGCGGCGACATCGTGCTCGCCGACGATGCTGGCGGCTCGTTTCCCGCGGTGCTGCTGCAAACGGTGCGCGCCGGCGCCGACGGCCTGCCGCTTTACACCCGCTCCCTGGTGATGCGCGATTTCGCCCGGCGCGCGGAAACCGCGCCCGCCGCGCCCGCGTTGCCGGCGTGGCTGTTCGAGCGCTCCCCGGTCGGGATCGCCCTGCTCGACTATTCCGGCATAGTCGCCGAATGCAACGAGGCGTTCCTCGCGCTGGTCGGCGCGCCGCGCGACGCCGTGATCGGCCGCCCGCTCGCCGAGCGGCTGGCGCCCGAGGACCGCGCCGAGGCCGCTGCCCAGTTCTCCAAACTGGTGATGGGCACCGCGCCCGCGGCCCACGTCGAGGTGCGGCTCGTCGGCGCGGAAGGGGCCGAGCGCGCCGCCGCGATCCACGCCCGTCCGGCGGGCGAAGGCGGCGACGACCGGCTGGTGCTGCACGTGGTTGACACCACCGAGCGCAAGCACCTGGAGGTGCAGTTCGCCCAGGCGCAGAAGATGCAGGCCATGGGCCAGCTCGCCGGCGGCATCGCCCACGACTTCAACAACCTGCTCACCGCCATGATCGGCTTTTCCGATCTGCTGCTCGCGCGCCACGGCGCAGGCGATCCCTCGTTCGCCGACATCATGCAGATCAAGCAGAACGCCAACCGCGCCACCAACCTGGTGCGCCAGCTGCTCGCGTTCTCGCGGAAGCAGACGCTGGCCCCGGTGGTGCTCGACGTAGCCGAGGCGCTCGCCGATCTCTCGCACCTGCTCGGCCGCCTGCTCGGCGCCAAGATCGAACTCAGGCTCGAACACGGCCGCAACCTCGCCCACGTGCTGGTCGATCGCGGCCAGTTCGACCAGGTGATCATCAACCTCGCGGTCAACGCCCGCGACGCCATGCCGGGCGGCGACACGCTCGCCATCCGCACCGGCATGGCCGAGATCGCCGCGCCGACCCAGCGCGGCCACGAGCTGGTCGCGCCCGGCCGCTACGTCGCGATCGAGATCGCCGACACCGGCTCCGGCATCCCGAAGGAAAATCTTTCCCGCATCTTCGAGCCGTTCTTCTCGACCAAGGAAGTGGGCGCCGGCACCGGGCTCGGGCTTTCGACCGTCTACGGCATCGTGCACCAGACCGGCGGCTACATCTTCGTCGAATCGGCGGTCGGCGAGGGCAGCACCTTCACCATCTACCTCCCCGCGCAGGAACAGGCGGCGGCCGACCGCACCGCCAAGGCGCGGGTGCCGGCGGCGGAACTCGACGCCGACCTCACCGGCGCCGGCACCATTTTGCTGGTGGAGGACGAGGACGCGGTGCGGCTCTTCGGCGGGCGCGCGCTCCGCAACAAGGGCTACCGGGTGCTGGAAGCCGCCGACGGCGAACAGGCCCTCGACGTGGTCAACCAGGCGATCGGCGAGGGCCAGAAGATCGATTTGATTCTCAGCGACGTAATCATGCCCGGCATGGACGGCCCGACCCTCGTGCAGCTTTTGCGCCAGGAACTGCCGGGGGTGAAAGTCATATTGATGTCGGGCTACGCCGAGGACGCGGCGCGCGCGCTCGAAAACGATCCCTCGCTCAACTTCCTGCCCAAGCCCTTCAGCCTCGCCGGTCTCGCCGGCAAGGTGAAGGAAGTGATGAAGAGTTGATCCTCTCCCGGGGTGTCGCGCCGCGCAGATTCGCCGTGAACTTATCGGGAACATGATGTTAAAACACTATATAAATCAATAATTTATAAAATACGCTGGACGGCGAGAACAAAACGCGTACATTGGCCCCAAGGCGTCGCGCCCGAGGAATACGGGAAACATTGGAACCGCCGCAACCCCTATGGAATAAGTGAGGCACGTCATGTCCGCCAACCCCGCTT
>VGZQ01000136.1 GCA_016872535.1 Rhodospirillales bacterium
CCGCGGGCGGTATGTCCGGCCCGATCGATTCCTCGACCCGGCGGCGGAGCTGGGTCTGCATCGGCCAATGATGGTTTTCCTCGTAGAAGCGGGCGACGCCGTAAAACGGCACCGCCACGCCTTCGCGCACCAGACCGAGCCAATGCACCAGCTTGAGCGGCATCGGGTCCTTGGCCTGGCGCGCCGTCTGCTCGGCCTTGGCCCATTGCCCGTCGGCGACCGCCTGAAACGCGGCCTGGGCGATCTTGGCGTCGGCCGGATTGGCGAACAGATCAGCGGGCAGGCTGGGGCCCGCGGCGCGGGCTGGGGCCGAGGCGACGACGGCGAGTATCCCGGCAAGAAAAGTGGCGGGCAGCGTTCGCCGAAGGTGCGCGTACATCCTTACTCCCGTGGGCACGTCTTGTTCGGTCCATAGGACGCGGCTCGGGGATTCTAAGTGCTCGAACCGGTCCCGGGTAGATGAAATCGGCGGTGAATCCGGGGCGAGGGGCGCTTGCCCCGTCCGATCTCGGGCGGTATCGTCCGCCGGAAACGTTCACGCATCGCTAACATGCCGGAGAAAATCATGTTCCGGGGCTCTTTCGTTGCCCTCGTCACGCCGTTCAAGAACGGACAGGTGGACGAATCCGCGTTCCAGGGATTGGTCGATTGGCACGTCGCCGAGGGCACCGACGGCCTGGTACCGTGCGGCACCACCGGCGAATCGCCGACCCTCAGCCACGACGAGCATATGCGCGTGGTTGAACTGTGCATCGAGGCCGCCGGCCGCCGCCGTCCGGTGGTCGCCGGCACCGGCTCCAACTCGACCGAGGAAGCGATCGCGCTCACCCGCCACGCCAAGAAAGCGGGCGCCGATGCCGCCCTGGTGGTAACGCCCTATTACAACAAGCCGACCCAGGAAGGGCTTTATCTCCACTTCAAGGCGATTCACGACGCGGTCGACTTGCCGATCGTGATCTACAACATCCCGCCGCGCAGCGTGGTCGACATGTCGGTCGAAACCATGGCCCGGCTCGCCAAGTTGCCAAACATCGTTGGGGTCAAGGACGCAACCATGGACCTGACCCGGCCGATGAAGACGCGCGCCGCCATTGGCGACACGTTCTGTCAGATGTCGGGCGAGGACGGAACGGCGGTGAATTTCCTCGCCGGCGGCGGGCACGGCTGTATTTCGGTCACCGCCAACGTCGCGCCGCGCCTGTGCGCCGAGGTGCAACGGTTGTGGCGTGCCGACAAGGCCCACGACGCGGTCGCCTTGCAGCAGCGGCTGATGCCGCTGCACGTCGATCTGTTCTGCGAAACCAATCCGGTGCCGGCAAAGTACGCCCTGCACCTGCTCGGCAAGTGCGCGCCGGACGTCCGTCTGCCGCTCGCGCCGCTGTCCGAAGGCGGGCGGGCGAAGGTGCGCGCGGCGATGCAGGCGGCCGGCGTGCTCAACTAGGCGAATGGCCAAGGACGCCACGCCGCGCCGGTTTGCCGCCCAGAACCGGAAGGCACGCCACGATTATTTCATCGAAAGCACGCTCGAGGCCGGCATTCAGCTGACCGGCACCGAGGTTAAGTCGCTGCGCGACGGCCGCGCCAGCATCGCCGAGGCCTACGCCGGCGAGAAGGACGGCGAGCTTTACCTGCTCAACGCCCACATTCCGGAATATTCGGCGAGCCGCTTCAACCACGAGCCGCGCCGGGCGCGCAAATTGCTGGTCCACAAGCGCGAGATGCGAAAGCTGCTCGGCGCGGTATCGCGCGAGGGCAAGACCCTGGTGCCGCTCTCGATCTATTTCAACAAGCGCGGCCGGGCCAAGGTCGATCTCGCGCTCGCGCGCGGCAAGCACAAGGCCGACAAGCGCGCCGCCATCAAGGAACGCGACTGGAAGCGCGAGCAGGGGCGTTTGATGCGGGAGCGGGGGTAGATTCGATGAAATATAATTACGAGAAACTAAAACGAATTGGCGGACCTACCGCTATACTTCTAGAAGAAGAATAAATGGTTGTACATATATTCTTCAACGTAAACCGAAACAGCGTCACGTCCGCTTCAAATCCTTGAGCGTTTCCGGGTGGTGGTCGAGCAGGCGGAGCAGGTTGCTCATCGGCTTGCTGACCGCGACGCCGCGCGCCTCGTATTTCTGAAACGCGCGCGGGCCGCCGCCGAGAATTTCGCCCGCCGCGCGCTGCGACAGCCCGAGCCGCTTGCGGATGCGCGTGACCTCCCGCGCCGTCAGCACTCCGTCGGCGCGGGCCTTCAAATCCATGAAGGCGGCCTCCGTCGCCCTCACGTCCGTCGCGTCCAGCAGAACTTCGTCGCACGTTTCGCAATACCATCCCGGTTGTGTCACCCTGGCCTTGAGGTGTTTGTAGGCAACGGTGTCCGGGCGCGAATCCCGAACCATCGTTCCACCGCACGCGGGGCAGGGGCGCCGATTGATCCGCTTCTTGCCGTTCTTGCGGGCCATTGCCAACTCCTTATCTTTCCGTCGGGGTCATTTTTCCTTGAACGACAACAGGACGAACCCGGCGGACACGGTGAATTTGACGTACAAGGTCGTTCCCTCCCACGGCAGATGGTACACGTCCTGCCATGCGCGGTGGTCGTGTACCGCCGTCATCGACTTGTAAAACTGCCCGCGCCGCAGGCCGGACAAAGCCGTTTTCATCTCCTCGATTCCCAAGCCGAGTGCCTGCGCGTCGCGGACGGCGGTCCGGGTGAAGACGGCGCGGTCGGCAGCCACTGCGGCCTTAAACGCCTCGAGGTCGTGGGTTGGCTTGCGCTTCTCCACTCGGGCAGTATGGCACCATTATGGTGCTATAGCAAGGGAAGAACTGCCCCTCCCCGGAAGTTCACGGTGCGCCGGTCGCGCCTTCGGTTCCGATTTCCAGGATCTCGGCGACGGGCAGGACCGCGATGTCGCGGAATTTTTCGTACTTGGGATTGTCGAGATCGACGAGATTGGACACGCGAGCAAATGTCTCCGGCGCGAACGTCTCGGCACCGTCCGCGGCGCGATGGCGAACGCCATAGCGCACCGTCGCACGTTCGCGGGCGGTAAGCTTGCCGAGCAGGGTTTTCGACGCCAGCACCGCGCCATCGCGGGCAAAATCCGAAAGCCGCCCGGCGGTATTGACCGTGTCGCCCAGAACCGTGAATTCCACGTGCGTCGGCGTCTGATAGGCGCCGAACCACTCCTGACCGGCGTGGAGTCCGATGTTCAGGCGCAGCTCGTGGCCCCAGTTCTTTTTCAGCCGCCATTCGCGGCTAATCTCGCGCATGATTTCGCGCATCTCGACCGCGCAACGCAGGGCATTCAAGGCGAAGTTGTTGTCGGGCTGCGGCAGAAAGTAACAAACCAGCCCGTCGCCGGCATGCTTGCCGTGGGTTGCGTGGTATTTGCGCAGCTTCGGCTCCATCGCGCCCCAGATGCGGTTGATGAGCTGGAAGTACTGCTCGGGCGGCAATTCGGCCGAAATCCGGACCGAATTCTGCACGTCAGCCACCAGGACCGCGACATCGGTGAGGCAGGGCTCGCGCTTGCGCATCAGATCGCGGATCACCACGTCGCGCCGGGCGAGGAATTGCAGCAGAGTCGATCCATCGTCTTGGGTCGGTTGGTAGGTAAAAAACACGCCCTCACGGAAGAACGAGGCGTAGACGTCGTGTGGGCGGCCGGGTTCTCCAGGCGCGGCCAATTCGATTTCTGCGCGCGCGAGCGGGCCCGCCGGAATCTGTTCGGTCGAGACCGAATCGTAAATGCGCATGAGTCGCTCCATCTCGGCCGCGTCCAGATCGCGACCGAGCGCGAACAGCCCGGCGCGCGAGAGCCGACGCTTGACGATCCCGAGATGCAGCGCGATCAGCGCTTCGGCGCCTTCGGCGGCGGCGAGCGGACCGTGGAGAAGGAAGGCGAAAATGTTGCGTTCGGACGATTCGGCGCGCACGTTGAATTCGGGTCCGAAGATCTCGCGCGCGGCGCGCTCGTTGGCCCATTCGATTTCGAACCGGGCGTTGACCAGATAGGCCGGGCATTCGATCCGATCCAGGGTCAGCCCCAGGCCCCGGCCGTCGCCGACCGGCCGGGCGAGCGGGACCGGCGATGCCGCCGCCGCGCGCGGTTCA
>VGZQ01000137.1 GCA_016872535.1 Rhodospirillales bacterium
TCATCACGCCGGGCGAATGCAAGATCGGCATCATGCCCGGCCACATCCACAAGAAGGGCTCGATCGGCATCGTGTCGCGCTCGGGCACGCTCACCTACGAAGCGGTGGCGCAGACCACCGCCGCCGGGCTCGGCCAATCGACCTGCATCGGCATCGGCGGCGATCCGGTCAACGGCACCAACTTCATCGACTGCCTGGAACTGTTCCTCAAGGACAAGCAGACCAAGGCGATCGTGATGATCGGCGAAATCGGCGGCACCGCCGAGGAGGAAGCGGCCGCCTTCCTCAAATCGTCGAAAACCAAGAAGCCCGTGGTCGGCTTCATCGCCGGGCTGACCGCGCCTCCCGGACGGCGCATGGGCCACGCGGGGGCGATCATTTCCGGCGGCAAGGGCGGCGCCGGCGACAAGATCGAGGCCATGCGCAAGGCCGGCATCCACATTTCCGATTCGCCCGCGGCGCTCGGGCGAACCATGCTCAAGGCGCTCAAGAAGCGTCGCTGATCGCAAGTAGGAGCGCGCCCGATCGGGCGCGACAGAGGTCATGACAGTTCACGACCCGCTCGATTCGTTTCTGTTTTCCGGCAACCAGACCTACATCGCCGAGCTCTACGCCAAATACCTCGACGATCCCGGTTCGGTCGACCGCCGCTGGCAGGAGTTCTTCGCCGAACTGCACGACGATCCCCGCCAGCTCGCGCGCGAGGCGCGGGGCGCCTCCTGGGCGCCGTCCTCGACGCGGGTGATCGGCAACGGCGAGATCAAGCCGATGTCGGAAACCATGGTGCCGCAGGCGGCGACGACGGACGCGGGCGCTTTCCAACAGCTTCTCGCCCAGCGCTTCGGTGTCGGCGGCGCGCGCCAGGCGACCCTCGATTCGATCAACGCCCTGATGCTGATCCGCGCCTACCGCATCCGCGGCCATTTGCTCGCTAATCTCGATCCCCTCGGCATCGAACCGCCCAAGCACCATCCCGAACTCGATCCCAAGACCTACGGATTTTCCGAGCGGGACATGGACCGGGAAATTTACATCAATTACGTGCTCGGGCTCGAATCGGCAACGCTGCGCGAAATCCTCGACGTTTTGCGCGCGACCTATTGCGGCACCATCGGCGTCGAGTATATGCACATCCAAGATCCGGACGAAAAGTCGTGGATCCAGGAGCGCATCGAATCGATCCGCAACCAGACCCATTTCTCGGACAAGGGCAAGCTTGCCATCCTCGAACGCCTGACCCAGGCCGAATGCTTCGAGAAGTACCTGGACCGCAAATTCACCGGCACCAAGCGCTTCGGCCTCGACGGCGGCGAAAGCCTAGTGCCGGCCTTGGAGCAGATCATCAAGCGCGGCGGTCAGCTCGGCGTCCAGGAAATCGTCATCGGCATGGCGCATCGCGGCCGCCTCAACGTGCTCGCCAACGTGATGGGCAAGCCGATGCAGGCGGTCTTCGCCGAGTTCCAGGGGGCTTCCGCCCACCCCGACGACGTCCAGGGTTCGGGCGACGTCAAGTACCACCTCGGCACCTCGTCGGACCGCGCCTTCGACGGCCACCGCGTGCATCTCTCGCTCACCGCCAACCCGTCGCACCTGGAAGCGGTCAACACCGTGGTGCTCGGCAAGGTGCGCGCCAAGCAGCGCCAGCGCCGCGACGACGACCGCGACAAGGTGCTCGGCCTGATCCTGCACGGCGACGCCGCGTTCGCCGGCCAAGGGCTGGTGCATGAAACCTTCACGCTGTCGGGCCTGCGCGGCTACCGCACCGGCGGCACCATCCACTTCATCATCAACAACCAGATCGGCTTCACCACCGCGCCGCGCTTCTCGCGCTCGTCGCCCTACTGCTCGGACGTGGCCAAGGCGGTGGACGCGCCGATCTTCCACGTCAACGGCGACGACCCCGAGGCGGTCGTGCACTGCGCCCGCATCGCCATCGAATACCGCCAGCGTTTCAAGAAGGACGTGGTGGTGGACATGATCTGCTACCGCCGCTTCGGCCACAACGAAAGCGACGAGCCGGCGTTTACCCAGCCGCTCATGTACCGCAAGATCGCCGAGCATCCGACCACGCGGGTTCTCTACGTCAACAAGCTCGCGCGCGAGGGCCTGATCAGCCCGAGCCAGGGCGAAGACATCGTCAAGGAATCCTACACGCGCATGGACGAGGCGTTCGAGGCCTCGCGCGGTTTCAAGGCCAACAAGGCCGACTGGCTCGAAGGCTCGTGGTCGGGGATCGGCCTGGCCGCCGCCGACGCCCGGCGCGGCAAGACCGGCGTCGCCTCCGACCGGCTCAAGGAAGTGGGCCTCGCGCTCACCCGCTATCCCGAAAATTTCCACATCAACCCCAAGGTCGCGCGCCAGCTCGAGGCCAAGCGCAAGATGATCGAGTCGGGCGAAGGCATCGACTGGGCGACCGCCGAGGCGCTCGCCTTCGGCACGCTGCTCGCGGACGGAACGCCGGTCAGGCTTTCGGGCCAGGACTCGGGGCGCGGCACCTTCTCCCAACGCCATTCGGTCCTGGTCGACCAGACTTCCGAGGAGCGCTACTCGCCGCTCGCCAACCTGCGTTTCGGCCAAGCGCCGTTCGAGGTCATCGACAGCCCGCTGTCGGAGGCCGGCGTGCTCGGCTTCGAGTACGGCTACAGCCTGGCCGAACCGCACATGCTGGTGCTGTGGGAAGCGCAATTCGGCGACTTCGCCAACGGCGCCCAGGTGATCATCGACCAGTTCATCGCCACCGGCGAATCGAAATGGCTGCGCATGTCGGGCCTGGTGATGCTGCTGCCGCACGGGTTCGAAGGCCAGGGGCCCGAACACAGTTCGGCCCGCATCGAGCGCTACCTGCAGCTGTCCTCCGACGACAACTGGCAAATCTGCAACTGCACCACGCCCGCGAACTATTTCCACGTGCTGCGCCGCCAGGTGTGCCGCGATTTCCGCAAGCCGTTGATCCTGTTCACCCCGAAATCGTTGCTCCGCCACAAGCTTTGCGTTTCGCCCTTGGCCGACATGGGCGAGGGCACCACCTTCCACCGCGTGCTGTGGGATGGCGGCCGCGTCGCCCCCGACAACCAGATCCGGCGCGTGGTGCTGTGCTCGGGCAAGGTCTACTACGACCTGTTCGAGGAACGGGAAAAGCGCGGCCTCAAGGATGTCTATCTGCTGCGCGTCGAACAACTGTTCCCCTTCCCGCACGAGGTCCTGGCCGACGAGCTTAAGCGTTTTTCCAAGGCGGAAATCGTCTGGTGCCAGGAAGAACCGCGCAACATGGGCGCGTGGCATTACATGTTCGAGCCGCTCGGCGCGGTGCTGAACGGCCTGGGCGCCGACGGGAACAAGATCCGCTACGCCGGCCGGCCGGCGTCGGCGTCGCCGGCGACCGGCTCGCACGCCAAGCACGTCGCCCAGCAGGCCCGGCTGGTGGCCGAGGCCCTGGGCGTGGCCGACGACGGCAAGCGGAAATAACGGAACAATCGGGAACAACGAGGAACCGATCATGGGCGTGGAAATCAAGGTGCCGACCCTCGGTGAATCGGTCACGCAAGCAACCGTCTCGAAATGGTTCAAGCAGGCGGGCGAGGCGGTCGCCCAGGACGAACCGCTGGTCGAGATCGAAACCGACAAGGTGACGGTCGAGGTCAACGCGCCCGCCTCCGGCGCGCTCGCCTCGATCGCCGCGCCGGCCGGCTCCGACGTCCAGGTCGGCGCGCTGTTGGGGGTGATCGAAGCCGGCGCCGCCGGCACCAAGCCTTCCGTCGCGCGCGGGGAGCCGC
>VGZQ01000138.1 GCA_016872535.1 Rhodospirillales bacterium
AGGCCGCCGCCACCATGTGCGTGCGCGAATACGATTTCCGGGTACCCTACGGCGTCGTCCAACTCGAAGGCGCGCGGATCAGCGGCCTGGTCGAGAAGCCGGTCCATTCCTTCTTCGTCAACGCCGGGATTTACGTGGTCGAACCAACCCTGCTCGACGATGTTCCTCGCGACGGCCGCCAGTTCCACATGACGCACCTGTTCGAAAACGCCCGCGCCGCCGGCCGAGATACCGCCGCCTTTCCGATCCGCGAATACTGGATCGACATCGGCCAAGTCGACGAATTAGAGCAGGCTCATCGCGATTTTTCCCTTGAATTCGACAAAACACGATGAAACTCCGTCGCCTAGTCTGCATTATAAAACAACCGCTATCCAAGCGAGATATTCATCGACTCGGCATCACGGCGGCATTGGAGCGAAATATTGAGGTCACAGTAATTGATGTCAGTGATCTACTCCATCCTGATCTCAGAAATGAGCGATCACTTGATCTGACGGACGCCGGGTTCAATCACCTTGTTTTCTCCGGGTGGGGAGATCTAGAGGAAAATGCCCATATTCTCGCACGCGCTGACCTAGTCGTGATGGCGATTGTATCCTTCGGCCCCTCCCGTGGAGCCTTGCCATTCCTTCGGCTCATTGCACGGCATCGAACGCCATACCTGATTTTTCAACCGCAGATCTACCCTCGCCATAATTTGGCCACGCCCCGACAATCCGTCATATCGTGGCTGCGTGACCTTGCCACCCGCATCATAAAAATGGATCCGATTAATTCCATAATCGCTCGCTTGTCGCCGGAGTTGCTGGGGGTTCCCCGCGCTGCTTTCGCCGTATTTGGATCCGCCGAATCAGCCATTAGCGTGAATCCGCTGATAGGTCCCGACACTTTCCGCATCAACGCCCATAGTTGGGACTATGATCTTTATCTTGAGCATCGCTCCGCCGCGGACCAAATTTCCGAAACGGCTGTCTTTTTAGATCAGTATCTTCCCTATCATGAAGACTATGTTCCCTTAAGGGCGGCGCCGCTCAATGCCGAGCATTACTACGCGGGCCTGCGACGCGTCTTTGATCGAATTGAGAATGAATTGGGCCTTAATGTCGTAATCGCCGCCCATCCCAGATCGGATTACACGGATAAGCCGGAAGCATTCGGATCTCGTCCCGTAATCCGCGGAGAAACCGCGGCATTAATTGCCAAGAGCCGGTTGGTCATCGCCCACAACAGCACCGGGATCGGCCTTGCGGTTGCATTCCGGAAACCTGTCATGCTGATCGTTACGAAGGAATTATACCACCGCCAAGTTTACGAGAAACATTTCTATGATGGTTTCGCGGAGGAACTTGGCACCCCCCTGCGTTACTTCGATCAACGGGACGCGATGCCCCTCCAGGGGGCCCTATTGATCGATGATAAAGCGTACGATCAATACGTGGCGAGATATCTTCGAGCCTCCGATGAAAATCGCCCTCTATGGGACATCATCTATGATGCTATTGCGGCGTCTAATCTCTCCCAGTTTTTCAAACAGTAAAGAGCGCCATGCAAAAAATCGACGTCTCCACCCAATATAACCTTCCCAAAGAGGTGAGGTATTGCAAGCGTTGCGTAATCTCGAATCAGCGCCCTCGCATGGCTTTTAACGAAGACGGCATTTGCTTCGCCTGCTTGTTCGCGGACTACAAGAACAATTCCATAAATTGGGACAACCGCGAACGAGAATTGCGGGATCTGCTGGATCGTTATCGTCGCAAAGACGGGGGATTCGACGTCATTGTCCCTTCAAGCGGCGGTAAAGACAGTGCAATTGTTGCCCACAAGCTCAAATACGAATTTGGCATGAATCCGTTGACGGTCACTTGGGCGCCCCACAAATACACCGAGATCGGTTGGGAGAACTTTCAAGGATTAATCCATTCCGGCCTTGATAACATCATGGGACACCCGAACGGAATCATTCACCGCAAGTTGACAAAGCTGGCTTTGTTCGAAAACGGCGATCCGTTCACTCCTTTTGTTTTCGGCCAGGTTCTCTTCCCCTTGCGCGTTGCGCTCCAGTTCGGGATTAAGCTTATTTTTTCAGGCGAGAACGGCGAGGCAGAGTATTCGGGAGATCCGGCAGCCTGGGATAAGCGCGGATTTGCTGTTGACGAGTACGCCCGCTTCTGGTTCTCGGGGAATTCCGTCGAACAATGGCTTGATAGGGGATTCTCACGAGCCGATCTCGCGATGTACCTCCCGCCAGATCAGAGCCGAGTTTTAGAATCAGGGATCGAGCGGCATTTCTGGAGCTACTATAAAAAATGGATTCCCCAGGAAAACTTCTACTACGCCGCCGAGCACACCGGGTTCAAACCGAACCCGCTGGGCCGCTCGGAGGGCACCTACTCGAAGTACGCAAGCCTCGACGATCGAATCGATGGGTTTCACTATTACTTCGCCCTCCTGAAATTCGGCCATGGCCGCGCAACATCGGATGCCGCACATGAAATTCGGGATGGCCATATTACCCGCGAGGAAGGTGTCGCCCTGGTACGCCGATACGACATGGAATTCCCCAAGCGTCATTTCAATGAGTTTCTCGAATACTGCGATATCACCGAGGATGAATTCTGGGAGGCTTGTGAAATTTGGCGCAATGATAATCTTTGGATTAAATCCGGTAACGAGTGGAAGCTGAAGACACAAGTTTCCTAGGATTCTTGGCTGTCCGGCATGTCTCTTTTCCGCCTCATCGCTCGGCTCGACATTAAAGGACCCAACCTGATCAAGGGCATCCAACTTGAAGGGTTGCGCGTTGTCGGCGATCCGCGTGCCTTTGCCGGGCGCTATTACAACGAAGGCGCCGACGAGATTCTCTACATGGATGCCGTCGCCAGCCTGTACGCCCGCGATACCATGCTCGATATCGTGCGCCGCACCGCCGAGGAAGTATTCGTGCCGGTGACGGTCGGCGGCGGGCTGCGGTCGGTCGAGGACGTGCGGACCATGCTGCGCGCCGGCGCCGATAAGGTCGCCGTCAACTCGGCGGCTACCTTACAGCCCGAGCTGGTCTCCGATATCGCGCGGACTTTCGGTTCCCAGTGCATGGTTCTGCAAATCGACGCCAAGCGCACTGGTCCCGGCCGCTGGGAAGCCTATCGCGATTGCGGACGCGAACACACCGGCCTGGACGCGGTCGCCTGGGCGCGGCAAGGCGAGGCGCTGGGCGCGGGCGAAATCCTGCTCACCTCGGTCGATCGGGAAGGGACGCTGCGCGGCTTCGACGTCGAGCTGATCGCCGCCGTGACCGCCGCCGTGTCGATTCCCGTGATCGCCTCGGGCGGCATGGGCAGCTTTACCCACCTGCATGACGCCGCCGTCAGGGGCGGCGCCGACGCCGTCGCCGTCGCCCATCTGGTGCATTACGGTAAGGCCACTTTCCCCGCCCTGCGCGCCGAGGCGCTTGCGCGCGGCTTGCCGGTTCGGGCGGCCTGATCGGCTCCATGACCGCGACCGTCACGCTCGTCGATTACGGCGCCGGGAACCTGCTTTCGGTGGCGCGCGCCTTTCGCCACCTCGGCGCCGAGGTGATCCTGGCCGACACCCCCGCCGCCGTCGCCGGCGCCGCGCGGCTGGTGCTGCCGGGCGTCGGCGCCTTCGCCGCCTGCATGACGGGGCTGGAGGACAAGGGACTGACCGACGCGGTGCGCCGCTTCGCCGCCG
>VGZQ01000139.1 GCA_016872535.1 Rhodospirillales bacterium
TTTGCTTCGTGCGCGCCTGTTATCGGGGCGGCATCGTGCTCACCACCTACGGCCGTTCGTCGGGCTTCTGTATCGATCCGATCGAAAAAAAGCCGCTCAACCACTTTTTACCCGGCACGCCGATCCTTTCTTTCGGCACCGCCGGCTGCAATCTGACCTGCAAGTTCTGCCAGAACTGGTCGATCAGCAAGGCGCGCGAATTCGACAAGCTCGCCGACCGGGCCTCGCCCGAGGCGATTGCCCGCGCCGCCGAAAAGACCGGCTGTCGCAGCGTCGCCTTCACCTACAATGATCCGGTGATCTTCCTCGAATACGCCGTCGACGTGGCCAAGGCCTGTCACGCGCGTGGTATCAAGACGGTGGCGGTGACGGCGGGCTACATCTGCCCGGAGCCGCGCGCTGAATTCTACCGGCACATGGACGCGGCCAACGTCGACTTGAAGGGGTTCAGCGAACGCTTTTATCGCGACCTCTGCACCGGACACCTGGAATCGGTGCTCGATACGCTCCGCTACATCAAGCGCGAGACCCGGACCTGGCTCGAAATCACCACGCTCCTCATTCCGGGCGAAAACGACTCGGACGAGGAGTTGGACGCGCTCAGCCGCTGGGTGAACGCGGAGCTGGGGCCGGATGTGCCGTTGCACTTCTCCGCCTTTCACCCCGATTGGAAGATGACCGACAAGCCGCGAACGCCTTCCGCGACGCTCACGCGCGCGCGGACCATCGCCATGCGCAACGGGCTTCGTTACGTCTACACCGGCAACGTCCATGACCCCAAGGGCGGCAGCACCTGGTGCGCCAAGTGCGGCGGGCTGTTGATCGAGCGCGACTGGTACGACCTGACCGCCTGCAACCTGACGTTCGAGGGCAATCACAAGGGCGACTGCAAGTTCTGCGGCGAGCCCTTGCCGGGCGTGTTCGAGGGGCCGCCGGGAAACTGGGGCCGCAAGCGCGTTCCGGTGCGCATTGGGCGCGCGGGCGAATCCCCGCGCGCATAATAAAATGCGCTCCTATCGGGGCGCGGTCGCTGACAGGGACGGCGGGACCTGTTAGACAGGGTTTCCTTATCGGATTCCCCGTCCATGTCCCGCAAGCAACTCATCGCCCTCGCGCTCAAGGTCCTGGTCTCCATCGGCCTGATCGTCTGGCTGTTCGAGGCGAAGATGGACGTGGGCGCCATCGGCGAGCGGCTCCGGCAAGTGGCGCCCCTCTGGCTTGCGGCCGGGCTGGCCGTGTTCCTGGTCCAAGCGCTGATCGGAGCCATGCGCTGGAAAGTGGTGGCGGATACGGTCGGGCCGCGACTCCCTTACGGATCGGCGCTCCGCTTCTTCTTCGTCGGCTTGTTCTTCGGCCAAGTTTTTGCGGTCGGCGGCGACGCGATGCGCGTCTACAAGGCGTATCGCGCGGGCCTCGGCTTGGCCCCGGCCTTTAACGGCGTGTTCCTGGAACGGGCGGGCACCATCCTCGCGCTCCTGTTGGTGGTCGCCGCCACCAGCCCGATTCTGTTCGGGCGGGTCGAGACGAGCATGGCAGGCACGTTGCTGTTCGTCGCGCTGCTGGCGCTCGCGGGCGGTCTGGTCGGGATCGTGCTGCTGCTCCAGATCGACCGGTTGCCGCCGACCCTGGACCGCTTTCGGGCGGTTCGCGGTTTGCGTGCCGTCGCCGCCGACACGCGCCGGGTTTTTCTCTCGCCCGGGCCGCTCATGCGGCTGCTGGTATGGGGCGGGCTGACCCATCTCAACCTGACGTTCGCGGTCTTTATCCTGGCGCGCGGACTCGCGGTTCCGGTGACGTGGATCGAATGTCTCGCCTTGATCCCGCCGGTCATCCTCGCCGCCACCTTGCCGATCTCGATCGGCGGTTGGGGCGTGCGCGAGGGCGCCATGATCCTGTCCCTCGGCCTCGTCGGGGTGGCGGAAAACGACGCCGGCGCGCTCTCGATCCTGGCCGGGCTGGTCGGAATCGCGATCGCCCTGCCGGGCGGCGTCCTCTGGTTGCTCGACCACGATCACCGTATAGTTTTCGACCCCAATGAAGGACAACGGCCATGAAGATTTCGTTCGCTAAGCCTGCCCTGCCGCGCCGGGGCGCCTATGTCGTTGGCGTCTATGCCGAGCGCAAGCTGAGCCCCAGCGCCAAGGCGCTCGACAAGGCGACCGGCGGCGTGGTCGCCCGCGCGCTCGCCGCGAGCCGCTTCAAGGGCAAGAAGAACCAGACCCTGCAGGTGCTGGCACCCGCGCGCTCGGGCCTCGACGTCATTTTGCTGGTCGGTCTCGGCGAAGCGAAAAAGATTGACGCGATGACGATGCAGGAAGCGGGCGGCACGGCCTACGCGGCGCTGGCCAAGGGCGGAGCGACCTCGGTCGCGGTCGCGGTCGATGCGCTGGAAGGGAGCAAGATACCGACAGCCGAACTCGCCGCCGAACTGGCGTTCGGAATCAAGCTCCGCTCCTACCGCTTCGACAAGTACCGGACCAAGGAAAAGGCCGAGGACAAGCCCGCGCTCAGGGCGGCGACGGTCCTGGTCGCCGAACCGGACAAGGCGCGCGCGCGTTACGTCGTGCTCGAGCGCATTGCCGACGGGGTTTTCTTCACCCGCGATCTGGTGTCGGAACCGCCCAACGTCCTTTATCCGGAAACGCTCGCCAAGGAGGCGCAGACGCTCTCGAAGCTCGGGGTCAAGGTCGAGGTGTTGGGCGTTCCCGAAATGAAGAAGCTCGGCATGAACGCGCTCTTGGGCGTTGGCCAGGGCAGCGCCAAGGAATCGAAGCTGGTGGTGATGGAATGGAAAGGCGCCGGCGCGGCTAAGGCCAAGAAGGGTAAGGAATCCGGCCCGGTCGCCTTGATCGGCAAGGGCGTGACCTTCGACACCGGCGGTATTTCCCTGAAACCCGGCGCCGGAATGGAAGAGATGAAATGGGACATGGGCGGCGCCGGCGCTGTGATCGGCGCCATGAAGTCGATCGCGGGACGTAAGTCCAAGGCGCACGTGGTCGGCCTGGTTGGGTTGGTCGAGAACATGCCCGACGGCAACGCCCAGCGTCCGGGCGATATCGTCAAGTCCATGTCCGGGCAGACGATCGAAATTCAGAACACCGACGCCGAAGGGCGCCTCGTGCTCTCCGACGTGCTGTGGTACGGCAAGACCCGGTTCAAGCCGCGGCTGATGATCGACCTCGCGACGCTCACGGGCGCGATTGTGATCGCCCTCGGCCACGAATACGCGGGGCTCTACGCCAATGACGAGGAACTGGCCGCGCGCCTGATCGAGGCCGGCGGCAAGGTCGGCGAGCGGGTATGGCGGATGCCGCTGGACGAGGCTTACAACAAGATGATGGATTCGGACGTCGCCGACATGAAGAACATCTCGGGCTCGCGCGACGCCGGCAGCATCACGGCGGCGCAATTCCTGCAGCGTTTCGTCGACAAAACGCCGTGGGCGCACCTCGACATCGCTGGCATGGCCTGGACCAATAAGGAGAAACCGACGGTACCGAAGGGCGGCACCGGCTTCGGGGTGCGGCTGCTCGATCGCCTGGTGGCGGATTTCTACGAATGACCGAGGTCGCCTTCTATCACCTGCAACGGT
>VGZQ01000140.1 GCA_016872535.1 Rhodospirillales bacterium
AGCATGCCCGCAGCGTCGCCGAACAGGCAAATGAAACCAAAACCAAGTTCCTCGCCTCCATGAGCCACGAGTTGCGCACGCCGCTCAACGCCATTCTCGGTTTTGCCCAGATGATCGAATTGGGTATCGGCAAGATGCCCGAGGTTCAAATGCGCGAATACCTCGGCATCGTCCTCAAAAGCGGCCAGCACCTGCTCGATCTTCTCAGCAACATCCTCGAGTTCTCCAAGTTCGAAAGCCAGGGGGAGCCCCGGGCATTCATCGCCATGTCCTCGGTCGACCTGTCCCGGCAATGCGTGGACATGGTGCGCGAAGAGGCCAAGAACCGCGGCGTCGCCATCGTCAACGACGCCGCCGCCAAGGAAACCGAAGCCCGATTTGTCGGCGATCCCCTCTGGGTGCGGCAAATCCTGCTCAACCTCCTCGTCAACGCGGTCAAATACAACCGGCCCGGAGGAACGGCGACGGTGACATGCGCCCGCCGGGCCGACGACAGGGTTCGCATCGCGGTCGCCGATACCGGCATTGGCATCCCGAAGGAAATACAAGACCGGGTGTTCGAGCCCTTTCAGCGCCTGGGGCGCGAAGCGGGCCAGATCGAAGGCGCCGGAGTCGGTCTGGCGCTCTCCCGCCAACTCGTTCTGCGCATGGGCGGCGAGATCGGATTCGACAGCGAACCCGGACGGGGCAGCACGTTCTGGTTCGATCTGCCGGCGGTCGAGGACGAAGTCGAGCGGGTGGCATGACGGTACCATCGCGCGCGGTCGCCGCGTTCGTCGCCGCTTTCTTGGCGGGGCCGGCGGGCGCCGCCACCTACGACACGGCGATCTTGCAGGGGCTCGACAAGGTGACCGCGCGCATTTCGACCATCGAGGCGCCGGTCGGCGACGTGGTCCGCTTCGGCACCCTCGAGATCATCGCCCGCGTGTGCGACAAGCGCCCGCCGGAGGAAACGCCGGAAAGCGCGGCCTTTCTCGACATCTGGGAAGTGCGCCGGGGCGAGCCGCCGGCGAGCGTGTTCCGCGGCTGGATGTTCGCCTCGAGCCCGGCCTTGTCCGCGCTCGAACACCCGGTCTACGACGTCTGGGTCTTGGATTGCCGGAACAGGGCTTCCAGCCCGGCCGCGACCTCGCCCGACGCGCGATCGAAATAGAAGCGCGCCTTGGCGCCGAGCGCGTCCTCGAGCATCTCCAAATACCGCCGCGCCGGAATTTCGACCGCGCCGAAACGGCGCAGATGATCGGTCATGAATTGCGTGTCGAGCAGCTTGAAGCCGCCCGCCCGCAGCCGCTCGACCAGGAACACCAGCGCCACCTTGCTCGCGCCCGACACGCGCGAAAACATGCTTTCGCCGAAGAACGCGCCGCCCAACGCGACGCCGTAAAGCCCGCCGACCAACTTGCCGTTGAGCCACACCTCGATCGAATGGACGAAACCCATCCGGTGCAGCTGGGTATAGGCCTTGACGATCTCGGAATTGATCCAGGTGTCGCGGCGGTTCTTCCACGCCTCGGCGCACTTGGCGATGACCTGGTCGAAGGCGGTGTTGACCCGAATCTCGAACGGATTTTTTTTGAGGAGCTTCCGAAGGCTGCGCGGGACGTGGAACCGGTCGAGCGGCAAGACGCCGCGCATCTTGGGGTCGACCCAGAACACGTACCGGTCGTCGCGGCTTTGCGCCATGGGGAACACCCCGGCGGCGTAGGCCTTGAGCAGCAGCTCGGGGGTCAGCTTTTCGGTCACCAGGATCGCTCGTTCGGCCATCGCGCGCCCTTTCACGCCTTAGGGCGCGCGGCGAATTCTTCCAGCCAGCGGATATCATAGGCGCCGTTGACGAACGCCGGGTCGGCGATTACCCGCCGGTGCAGCGGTATGGTCGTCTCGATGCCGTCGATCACGTATTCCTCCAGCGCCCGGCGCAACCGCATCAGGCATTCGTTGCGGTTGGCGCCGTAGACGATCAGTTTGGCGACCATGCTGTCGTAATAGGGAGGCACAGTATAACCCGAGTAGAGCGCCGAATCCACCCGCACCCCCAGGCCGCCGGGCGCGTGATAGTCGCCGATGCGGCCGGGCGAGGGCATGAAGGTGTCGGGGCTTTCGGCGTTGATGCGGCATTCGATGGCATGGCCGGAAAAACGGATGTCGTCCTGGGTGAAGCCGAGCGGCCGTCCGGCGGCGGCGCGGATCATCTCGCGCACCAGGTCGAGACCGCAGACCATTTCCGTCACCGGGTGCTCGACCTGAAGCCGGGTGTTCATCTCGATGAAATAGAATTGCCCGTCCTCGAACAGGTATTCGACCGTGCCGACGCTGCGGTAGCCGAGGCCGCGCAGCGCGGCGGCGGTGGTCCCGCCGATGGCCGAACGCTGGTCGGCGTTGAGGGCCGGCGAGAGGGCTTCCTCGATCAGCTTCTGATGGCGGCGCTGGAGCGAGCAGTCGCGCTCGCCCAGGTGGACGATGTTGCCGTGCAGGTCGGCGAGGATCTGGACCTCGATGTGGCGCGGCCGGCGCAGGTATTTTTCGATGTACACGTCGGCATTGCCGAAGGCGGCCTCGGCCTCGGCGCGGGCGAGCTTGAGCGCCGACAAGAGTTCGGTCTTGTCCTTGGCCGGCTTCATGCCGCGCCCGCCGCCGCCGGCGACCGCCTTGATCAGGACCGGATAGCCCATGTCCGCGGCGGCGCGGAGCGCCTCGTCGTCGCCGCCGACCGGGCCGTCGGTGCCCGGCACCACCGGCAGGCCGATGGCGCGCGCGGAACGCTTGGCGGCGATCTTGTCGCCCATCAGGCGGATGTGTTCGGGGGAAGGACCGATAAAGGTGAACCCGTGTTCCTCGGTCATGGCGGCGAATTCGGCGTTCTCGGAGAGAAAGCCGTAGCCGGGGTGGATCGCGTCGGCGCCGCTGATGGTCGCCGCCGACAGGATCGCCGACTTGTTGAGATAGCTTTCGCGCGCGGGCGGCGGGCCGATGCAGATCGATTCGTCGGCCAGCCGGACGTGCATCGCGTCGGCGTCGGCGGTCGAATGGACGGCAACGGTGCGGATGCCCATTTCGCGGCAGGCGCGCAGGATGCGGACCGCGATTTCACCCCGGTTGGCGATCAGCACCTTGTCGAACATCTAGAAAACGATTCTTTCAACCGTAATCGTCACCCCCGCGCAAGCGGGGGTCCACGCTCTCGAAAAGGCGGATTCCCGCTTTCGCGGGAATGACGCCGTGAATGTAACCGATACCGCCACGCCGCTACTCGATCAGCACCAGCGGCTCGCCGTATTCGACCGGCGTGCCGGAGGCGATGAAGATGCGGGCGACCTTGCCCGCGCGCGGCGCCTTGATCGGGTTGAAGACCTTCATCGCCTCGATCAGCAGCAGCGTCTGGCCCTCGGCCACCTGGTCGCCGACCCGGATGAAAGGCGGTGTCGCGGGATCGGGCGCGGTATAGGCGACGCCGACCATGGGCGATTTGACCACGCCCGGATGGTCGGCGACCGCGTCGGCGGCCTTGCCGGCGGGGGCGGTGGCCGGCGCCGGGGC
>VGZQ01000141.1 GCA_016872535.1 Rhodospirillales bacterium
GCGGCGGCGACGGGGCCGCCTGGCCGCGCGGCGCGCCCGGCGCGCCGCGTTCCAACGCGCTCAAGCGGTAATCGAGATCGGCGGTCAACTTATCGAAGCGTTGGTTGAGCAGTTGGATCTGGTGATTGAATCCTTCGAATGCGCCAGTGAGGTTCCGCAACTCCTCCTCCAGGGCGACGATGCGGGATTGCAGCACGCCGGCGCTGCCGGGCGGCAACGGCTGGGCGGGGGCGCTGTCGCGCGCCGTTCCTTCGCGCGGAACCGGCGCCATGGCGCCGCGCGCGATTTGCACGTTGAGAGTCTGAAGATCGCGTTCCAGTCGCTGCATCCGCTCGATGAGCGGGGCCAGTTCCGAACCGGACTGGGCCGATGCGGGCGCGGCCATCGTCGCCCACAGCGCCAGGCCCGCAACGGCGGCTTTCGACAGGGTCAGGAGATTCATGGACGCGGCCCACTCGCAATCATCGGCAAGAAAACGGTTCGATCGATCGACCGGCTTTGCCCGATTCAGCTTATGATGTAGGGCGATTTTAGGCAAAAAAAAGGCGCTTGCCCATCCCGGCTCCCCGGTAGGGCAAGCGCCCTTGTTTCAAGGCGGCGGATCTAGACGATCAGCTCCCCGCGCCGCCGCTGACCACCGAAGTGATCGTGTTTCGATTCTGCGCCCAGGCCGCCTCGTTCGAGCCGAGCGCCGTCGGGCGCTCCTTGCCGTAGGAGATGGTGCGAATGCGATCCGCGGCTATCCCCTGGGAAATGAGGAACGTCTTGGTCGAGTTGGCGCGGCGTTCGCCGAGCGCCAAGTTGTATTCGCGCGTGCCGCGCTCGTCGCAATTGCCCGCGACCAGAACGCGGATGTTCGGATACCGCTTCAACCACGCGACCTGGCGCTCGAGGGTGCGCTGCGCTTCCGGCTTGAGATTGTATTTGTCGAAGTCGAAGAAAACGCGATCGCCGACATTGACGACCAGGTCCTGCTGCGAACCGGGAACAACGGTACCGGGGCCCGCGGCCGCGCCCGCGCCGGCGGCGACGGCGCCGCCCTCCGGAGCAGTTTCACAAGCGGCGACAAGCGCGATCGCGGCAAGTACGGACAGAATTCTAACGTGCATTGATGTCTCCTCCTCGCGGGAGCTTCTGGAACCCATGAGCCCTCGGAATCCGGGGATGGTCCCGAGCGGCATGATGGGCCGTTTATTAATGGGTTAGCGCCTGAATTCCAAGACAATTCTTCGGCCGGGCACGGATTATTGGGTTCCGTTAGGGGCCGACCCCAACACCCCTGGACCGCAGGTAAGGTTAATGAGTGCGATCCGCGCCCCATTTAGGGAATCAGCGGCGACCACGCCGGATCGGACGCGTCCGTCGGCGTAACGATTTCGCGCTCGTTATGCCCTGTCAAATCAATGCTGTAGAGCCGCGTCCGTCCGCCGCCGCCGCGGGCGTCGGAAGGCTCCTGGCGGAAATACATCAACACCCGGCCGTTCGGCGCCCAGGTCGGCGCCTCGACCAGAAAGCCCTCGGCCAGCAGCCGCTCGCCGCTACCGTCGGTGCGCATCACGCCGATATAGAACTTGCCCTGATGAATCTTGGTGAAGGCGATCAGATCGCCGCGCGGCGACCACACCGGCGTCGCGTACTTGCCGGTGCCGAAGCTGATGCGGCGCGCGTTGCGGCCGTTGGCGTCCATCACGTAGAGCTGCTGGCTGCCGCCGCGGTCGGAGTTGAACGTGACCTGGCTACCGTCGGGCGAATAGCTGGGCGAGGTGTCGATCGCCGAATGGAACGTGAGTTGCGTCACGGTGCGGGTGCGGAGGTCCATCGTATAGATCTCCGAGTTGCCTTCCTGCGCCATGCTCATGATCACCTTCTTGCCGTCGGGCGAGAAGCGCGGCGCGAAGGTCATGCCCGGAAAATCGCCGACCACTTCCTGGCGCCCGGTATCGATGTTGAAGAGATAGACGCGCGGCACGTTCTGGTAATACGAGAGATAGGTGATTTCCTGCAGCGTCGGCGAAAAGCGCGGGGTCAACACCAGCGAACTGCCGTCGGTGAGGAAGCGGTGGTTCTCGCCGTCCTGGTCCATGATCGCGAGCCGCTTGATGCGCCGGCGCTGCGGCCCGCTTTCCGCGATGTAGACGATGCGGGTATCGAAGTAGCCGTCCTCGCCGGTGATCCGCTTGTAGATCGCGTCGGAAATGATGTGCGCGACGCGGCGCCAGTTGTCCGGCACCGTGTGGTAGGCGAGTCCGACCATCTGCTGTTCGGCGAACACGTCCCAAAGCCGAAACTCGGCGCGAAGGCGGCCGTCAGGAACAATCTGCACCCGCCCCTGCACCAGCGCCTGCGCGTTGAGCACGCGCCAATCGCCGAAGCGCGGCAGATTGCCGAGCGATTCCGCGCTCTGGATGAACGCCTTGGGATCGATCGGGCGGAACAGGCCGCAGCGCTCCAGATTGGCAGAAATGACGTGCGCGATGTTGCGCCCGTGGGTGCTTTCGCCCGGATTGCCGCCGAGAAAATTGGTGACGGCGATCGGCATCGGTTCGACCGTGCCGCGGGTGATGTCGATGCGCAGTTCCGCACGTGCCGGCCGGATTCCGAGCCCGCCCAGCGCGCCGACGCCGACACCGGCCGCGGCCATCGCCGCCGCGCGGCGTCGTTCCCGTCCCTTGCGGCTCAATTCGTCCGTCATAGGATTCCCTGGGGATCGAAATTCAGCACCATGGTTTGCCACACATCGTAGCGATCCGGGGGCAGCTTGAACGGTTGGCAACGCGGATTCAACACCGCCCTGATCACGCTTTCCGCCATCGCCCGGTAGAACGGGTCGGTCAGCGTCCGGGCCTGCTGGAGCAGATTGGCCTCGCGCACCGTGCCGTCCACGTTCATGATCACCCGCACCTCGACCGTCATCTTGTGCGCGTCCTTGGCCCCGGCCGGCAGATTCCAGCATTGCTCGATCTGCCGGCGCACCAGATCGATCTCGCTGATCGAGAGCGCCTTGGAGGGATCGTGCGGGCGCGGGCGCTGGGAGAGCGCCTTCTGGATTTCGGCGACGTCGAACTTCTCCTCGGGCGGCGGAGGCTTCTTGCGGTCCTTGGCGGTTTCGTCGGTTTTGATCGGACGTTGCTTGATCTCCTCCAGGGTCTTGAGGACCGAGGCCATCTCGTCGGGCGGCGGCGGCTTGCGCTTTGGCTGAACCTTGGCGAGCCGGGGCTCGGGCGGACGCGCCTCTTCCTTCGGCTTTTCCTTGGCCGGTACGGGCTTAGGCGTCGGCGCGGGCGTCGGTTCCGCCTGCGGCTTGGGCGGCGGAGGCGGCGGCGGAGGCGGCGGCGCGGCCTGGG
>VGZQ01000142.1 GCA_016872535.1 Rhodospirillales bacterium
ATCGTGTGCGACGCCGAGGACCGCTGCCGCCAGTTCCCACTGCCCGGCATGCGCGACGGGATCGCGCAAATGATCGCCGACGAGAATTCCGATCTCATGCGGTTCCTCGGCGATCCGAAGTCCAGGGCCTATCTCCGGTGAAGCGAATCGCGGTCTTCGTCGCGACCACCGGCGGGCCGGCGCGGATCGAACGCATCACGCGCGAACGCGCCGCCCAGTCCGTGGTCTGCCTGAAGCGGACCTCGACGGTGCTGCCGATCAGCGGCGCCTATGACGATTTCGTTCGCCCGGGCAGCGGCGTGATCGAGCGCGAGTTCGGCCCGTTCGACGAGGGCGCGTTCCGCCTCGACGTTTCGGCGCCGATCGGCGCCGGCGAAAGCTGGCAGCTCGGTTTTTTCGTCGCCCACGCGGTCGCGGCATCCGATGCCCGTCTCGCCGGCCCGGACGACGATCCGGATGTGGTCATCTGGCTCACCGGCCGGGTGGATTACGACCTCAATGTCGGCTCGGTCGGACATCTGGCCGAGAAGTTGCACTCATCGCGGGAAGATTTCGCGCGCTGGGCGGCAGGAGGGCAGACGGCATTCCTGTTCATGCATGAAGGCCCCGACCGGGAGGCCGTCGCGGCAGCCGGCCTGCCCGACGGAATCCGCGTAGTGCCCATCCGCGCTGCGCGTGAGGCCTTGAAAGCAATCGGCATCGCGGCGGCCAGCAATACGGCCGCAATACCCCCCCGCGCGCGGGACACTTCAGCATCCTCCAATCCGCGTATCCACCCCCGCTTCGCATGGATTTCCGCCGGTGCCGTTGTCGTCATCGCTGCCGCGGTTGCGCTCACGGACAATTCCTGGCGGTCGTTGTTCGTCGCTCCCACGGCCGACCGCGCCGCATCCGCAAGGTCCGATCCTCCGGCTCAGGCCATGCCTATCGTCGAGACGACAACGCCGGCACCGGTTGCGGTAAAACAAATTGAGCAACCGCCTATGGCGAGCGCTCCCACCGTGACCATCCTCGAACGTCGGCCGCCGGCGGGAAAGACCTGCGCCGACGTGCAGTTCGGCGGCATCGAAGCCGTTACGAGTCCGGTGCCGGTCGCGGACGGCGAGGCCCGCCCGAGCGCGGGCGCGGGCCTTTGCGGGCTCGCCATCGAAGTCGACAACGGTCCGCGCGAGCGATTCGCCTATGTCGCCATCGACATGGTTTCCGGGCGCATGCTGTCCGGCACCATCAAGCCTTCGGAGTTCGAGGGAGCCGCGGCGTTCTCCGGCCGCCGCGCCTGGCCACTCGACCTGCCGCGCCGTCTCCCCGAACCTTTCGAGTACCGGTTGTTTGTCGTCGCCGGAGCACAGGCCATTGGCGATGACGCCCACCGGCTCGGCGGCGGAGCGGGCCGCGACGCGGCTCTGGCGGCGCTATCCGGGCAAGGGTTTTCCGTCGCCACCGTGCGGCATCGCGTGGCGCCGTGAAGCGAGCGCTCGCACGAGACCGGAAGAAACGAAGCGGCACCCGTCCCCTCGTCTGAACGAGGGCAAGACGGGCGCCGATCCTGGCTGAGGCCCGCAAAGGCCGCAACCTGCTCATCATGGCCGGCCCTGGACGCACACTGGCGCGCCCGCGCCGTCCGTGAACGGCGCGGCTCAGGCATCGGTGCGTACTGGCGACACGGAACCCGTTGTTGTTGTTCCGATTGTCGGTGGTGTTCCTGTTGCGGTTGGCCGAGCGGAGGTTCCTCGGATTGTTGTTCCAGGAACCGCCGCGCAGGACGCGCTGGCCACAAGGGGCCGGCCAGGCTTCCCCTCGGGGCCGTCGCGGCCATCGGGGAAGAAGGTCCCGGAAGCGGGATCGAACATCCCGCCGCGGAACAGGGATCGGCGCAAGCGCCAAGTGTCGGCGTGATCGGCGTGGGCGATCCAGGCGCCGATCCGACAACGAATGTCGCCGATGGCGACGGTGCCGGCGCGCCAGCGGTCGCGCATGCCTCGCAGCCGGTTCCGGAATCTCCGCACGTTTTCCTCCGGCAGGCGCCGCCGCCCGTCGGGCAGCAGCACGTAGCCGAGGAACTCCGCCGGAGCGGCGGTCGGCGCGATCCGGGTCTTGCATGGGTGCAGCGTCAGCCGTCGGCCGGTCAGATAGCGGGCGATGCGCTCCCGCCAGCATTCCAAAACGGCTGGGTCGTCGTGAAACAGCGCGAAATCGTCGACATAGCGCACGTATCCCTTGGCTCCCAGGACCTCCTTCACGAAATGATCGAGGCCGTCCAAATAGACGTTCGCAAAGAACTGGCTGGTGAGGTTGCCGATGGGGAGTCCTCGACGGCGCTCGTAAGGCGTGAACAGTTCGTCGCCGGGATAATGGATATGCACCGGTTCTTGCGGGTTGGAAGCGTCGATGGTGGTTCCCAGCAGCCGAAGAGTCCTGCCGCAGGCGATGCGGCGGCGAAGGTCCGATTTCAGGATTTCATGGTCGATGGCGGGGAAGTAGCGGCGGATGTCGCAGCGGAGTACATGGGCGAACCGGTCCCGGAATTTCTCGTAACGCGCTACCGCCCGATGCGTTCCCTTGCCGCCGCGATTGGCGTAACTGTCGAAAATGAAGCCGCGGTCGAAGATCGGCTCGATCACGGCGCATAGCGCATGATGCACGACCCGGTCGCGGAACGGCGCCGCCGACACCATGCGCGGCTTGGGATCGCGAACGTGGATCACCGTGTAGCGGCCCGGCCGGTAAGTGCCGTCGTTCAGTTGGCGCTCCAGGCGCAGGACTTCCCGCTCCAGGTTGGCCATGAACGCGGCGGCGCCGGGCTTGCGTCTCTTGCCCCGGACGGCGCGGTCGGCCGCCGCCGTCAAGGCGGGAAAACCGGCGATGCGGTCGAATAGATCGTCATGTTTGCGCGGCATCGTGGGCTTTCCGCCAACCGCCGATCAGGCGGCCGATGTCGTCCAGCGCCCGGGCCGCGTGCTCGTAACGTCGCGGGTCGAGATAACGCAGGTCCTTGGCCATGCGAAAGAAGAAGCGCAGTTTCTCGACGCCGAGATTGGCCGCCGCCAGCATGGCCGTTCGCTGCCGGGTATAGGTGGCCTCGACCAGCCGCTCCAGCGCGTCCAACGCCGCCGTTTGAATGCGATCGCCCAACAGGAACTTCTGGCTGCGCGGAAATTTCTCCACGGTCGGGATTATCCACAGGACGAAACGATACATCGCTTCCAGCGCCGGACCGGTGGCGCGCGGGTTGTCGGCGGCCATGCTTTTCTCCTATCAACAAATCCGCCGGGGGCTTCGCCCCCAGACCCCCTTAAGAGGTAAAGATCTAAAGACCCAT
>VGZQ01000143.1 GCA_016872535.1 Rhodospirillales bacterium
GGTCGCCGACGCGGTCTCGGCGCTCGCCAATCTCGGCTATGCGCCCGCCGACGCGCTCGCCGCCGTCGCCCGCGCCGCCGACGGCCAAGGCGCGGCCGCGCCGGTCGAGGCCCTCATTCGCGCCGCGCTCGTCGAACTGGCGGCGGGCGCTTCGCCGAAACGCAAAGCGGGGATCGGTCGATGAACGCGAAAGCCAAGGACGAACGTCTGACAGCGGGCCGCGAAACCCGCGACGACGCGCACGACGCCTCCTTGCGTCCGCAAACCCTCAAGGAATTCGTCGGCCAGACCCAGGTCTGCGCCAACTTGAAGGTGTTCGTCGAGGCGGCCCGCGCGCGGGCCGAGGCCCTCGACCACGTCTTCCTGCACGGGCCGCCCGGGCTCGGCAAGACCACGCTCGCCCAGATCGTCGCGCGCGAACTGGGGGTCGGCTTCCGCGCCACCTCGGGCCCGGTACTGGCCAAGGCCGGCGACCTCGCCGCCATCCTCACCAACCTGCAGCCGCGCGACGTGCTGTTCATCGACGAAATCCACCGCCTCAACCCGGCGGTCGAGGAAATCCTCTATCCGGCGATGGAGGACTTCCAGCTCGACCTGGTGATCGGCGAGGGGCCGGCGGCGCGCTCGATCCGCATCGACCTGCCGGCCTTCACCCTGGTCGGCGCGACCACGCGCGCCGGCCTGATCGCGACGCCGCTGCGCGAGCGGTTCGGGATTCCGCTCCGGCTCCAGTTCTATTCGCCCGACGAGCTGGTGCGCATCGTGCGCCGAGGCGCCGGCATCCTCGGCCTCGACCTCACCGCCGACGGGGCCGCCGAGATCGCCAAGCGCGCGCGCGGCACGCCGCGCGTCGCCGGGCGGCTGCTGCGCCGGGTGCGCGATTTCGCCGCGGTCGCCGGCGAGAGCCCGGTCGACGCCAAGGCCGCCGACGCGGCCTTGAAGCGGATGGAAGTGGACGGGCGCGGGCTCGACGCCCAGGACCGGCGCTATCTCGCCTGTATCGCCGAGAACTACGGCGGCGGGCCGGTCGGGATCGAAACGCTCGCCGCCGCGCTGGCCGAGGAACGCGACACCTTGGAAGACGTGGTCGAGCCTTACCTGATCCAGCAGGGCTTCGTCATGCGCACCCCGCGCGGCCGGGCGCTGGCGGCGGAGGGCTACCGGCACATGGGGCTGAAGCCGCCGGCCTCGCTCGCCCAACTGGCGCTGCTGGCGGAGGGCGAGGATGGCTAAAGCGAAGGCGGGGGCTAGGCGCGAAGCGGGGCTTGCCGAACGGGCGGAAGAGCATATCTTCCGGTTGCGCGTTTATTACGAGGACACCGACGCGGGCGGCGTCGTCTATTACGCCAACTACCTGCGCTTCGCCGAACGGGCGCGAACCGAAATGTTGCGCGAGCGCGGAATCGAAAGCTCGCGGCTGATGGCAGAAGAGGGCGTCGCCTTCGCCGTGCGCCGCTGCGCCGCCGACTATCTCCGGCCGGCGCGGCTCGATGATCGGCTCGAGGTCCGCACCCGCCTCACGGCGCTGGGCGGGGCCTCGCTCGACCTCGAACAGCGGATCGTGCGCGCGGACGACGGCGCCGAGGCGGTCCGCCTCGATCTGACGTTGGCCTGCATGACCCGGGCGGGCAAGGCGGCCCGGATTCCCGCCAAGGTGCGCGGATGTTTACACGAAATTAACGGTACGGAACGGTAGGATCGCACAATGGAAAACAACATAGTCAGCGCGGTCGCCCTCGGCGGCTCGGTGGCGGCCCACGATCTCAGCATGTGGGCGCTCTTCCTCAGGGCCGACTGGGTGGTCAAGTCGGTGATGATCGCGCTTTTCCTCGCCTCGGTCTGGTGCTGGGCGATCATCTTCGAAAAGCTGATCGGACTCAGGCGCCTCAACGCCCGCTCCGACGAATTCGAGCGCTCGTTCTGGTCCGGCCGTTCGCTCGAAGACCTCTACGACCGCATCGGCGCGCAGCCGCGCGACCCCATGTCCTCGATCTTCGCCGCGGCCATGCGCGAATGGCGGCGCAAGGTGATGCGCGCCGGCGGCAACGGCGACGACGGCGGGCGCGAGCATTCCGGCGGCCTGCAGGAGCGCATCGAGCGCGTCATGCAGATCACGCTCGCGCGCGAGATGGAGCGGGCCGAGCGCTACATGACCTTCCTCGCCACCACCGGCGCGACCGCGCCGTTCATCGGCCTGTTCGGCACGGTCTGGGGCATCATGAACAGCTTCCAGTCGATCGCCATGACCAAGAACACCTCGATCGCGGTGGTCGCGCCGGGCATCGCCGAGGCGCTGTTCGCGACCGCGCTCGGTCTCTTGGCGGCGATTCCGGCGGTGGTCGCCTACAACAAGATCTCGCGCGATCTCGACCGCTACGCCAGCCGCCTTGAGGGGTTCGCGGGCGAATTCGCGGCGATTCTATCGCGCGAACTCGAAGACAAGGCCTGAGCCGTGGGCGTCCAGTTGCAATCGTCGTCGCGGGCGCGCTGGGGCCGCGGCGCCCGGCGCAAGCCCATGTCGGAGATCAACGTCACGCCGATGGTCGACGTGATGCTGGTGCTCTTGATCATCTTCATGGTGACGGCGCCGCTACTCACCGTCGGCGTGCAGGTCGACCTGCCGCAGACCCGCGCCGCGGTCATTCCCGGCAAGGACGAACCGATTTCGGTCAGCGTCAACCGCGAGGGCAAGATCTTCATCCAGGACACCGAGGTCGAGCTCGCCGCGCTCGGCGCGCGACTCGCCGCGATCGTCGGCAACAACCCGGAGGCACGCATCTTCGTGCGCGGCGACAAGGGCATCAACTACGGCCGGGTGATGGAGACCATGGGCGCGATCAACGCCGCCGGGTTCAGCAAGGTCGCGCTGGTCTCCGAGCAGGCGCCGGAGACGCGCCGGCCGCCGCGCCGGACGGGAGGCGGCGGGGCGAAGCAGTGACGTAACGCTCCCGGGGTTCAGGCCATGCGCCGCAACATCATTCTTTCGCTGCTGTTCCACGCGACGGTCATTTTCGTCGCGATCGTCGGTCTGCCCGACATCAGCCGGCGGGAACTGAACCTCGACCGCCCGATCGCCGTCGACATCGTCAACGTCGCGCCCGAAACCAACGCCCCGCCGCCGGCGCCGCCCCGGCCCGAGCCGAAGCCGGAGCCGCCCAAGGCCCAGCCGACACCGCCGCCGCCGCCCCAGGCCG
>VGZQ01000144.1 GCA_016872535.1 Rhodospirillales bacterium
TTGAACGACCCGCAGAAAACGCACTTGCGGCCCCGCTCAAAGTTGGCCGCACACCCGAAAACCCTCGAACCCCCTATAACCATGCGCCTTTCCTCCTAGCACATGGTTACGAATCGCCCTAATTACCAACCGTTTTATCCGCGTGCCCGCGAGACGAAGATGAACGTCGTTCGGAACCATTCCTGTCAACCCCTCAAAAAAATCCATGATCCCATTTCAGGAAAATCGATGGAGCCGTCGACATCGGGGGGCGGACGAGAGCGGAAGAATGAACCATTGCGCGCGGCGCACGATCTCGCCGAACATGTTTCTCTGTTTTTGCTGCATGACTTCTCGTAACATCAAACTTCATGTGGCTATTTCCGCGGCGGCTTTCCGCGTGGCGAGACGGATAAACGATGGGGCGAGGCGATGATAATTGCAGAAGCATCTTCAAGAAAACACGTTTCGGATCCCGCAGAGCCGATCAGGAATTTGTGCGCGCAGTTTTCGCTCGAAACCACCCCGGCGACCGCGGCAAAGGTGAGCTCGTTTCGCGATATTTTGCGCGAAGGCACAAAAGTCTACATCGCTTTCCTGCCCGGATCGGACATCGCCGACACGGTCGCGACCACGATCCGGCTGTGCCGCGAGGGCTTCCGGTCCGTGCCCCATATCGCCGCGCGCAGCCTGCGCGATAGGAAGCAACTCGACGAAACCCTGCGCCGGATGGCGGGCGAAGCCGGAATCGACGAAGTGCTGTGCATCGGGGGCGGCGTGCCGAAACCGGTTGGCGATTTTTCCGATTCCATGCAAATGCTCGAAACCGGCCTGTTCGATCGATACGGCATCCGCCGCATCGGCGTTGCCGGCCATCCGGAGGGAAGCCCCGACATTTCGGATTCGGCGATCGCCTCGGCGCTGGCGTGGAAAAACGCGTTCGCCCAGCGTACCGGGGCGGAGTTGTACGTTTTGACCCAGTTCTGTTTCGAGGCGGCTCCCATTATTGCCTGGGACAGGAAAATCCGGGCGGCGGGCAACCGCCTGCCGATCCGCATCGGCGTTCCGGGACTGGCGACCATCAAGACCCTCGCGGCCTACGCGCGCGCGTGCGGCATCGGTGCGTCGGCGACATTCGTCCTCAAGCAAGCCAAGAACATCACCAAGCTGATGGCCCTGTCGACGCCCGACAAGCTGATCGCCGACTTGGCCGCCTATAAGGCGGCCGACCGCGACTGCGGCATCGTCGGATGCCACATGTATCCGTTCGGAGGACTGAAGAAGACGGCGGCCTGGGGCTATGCGGTCGCCGACGGAAAATTCGACCTCGACGGCAACGGCGGTTTCCGCGTGACCGCCGATCTTGCCTGATTCCGGCCTAGGACAGCGGTTTAGCGCCGCCCCGATGCCAACCGCGCGGCGTCGGGATGCCGCCGCGACCGGATCGGCGTCCCCATGCATTTGATTCAGGAAAGCCCCGATCCACGCCCACATGGCGTAATTTTCCCACTTGCGGCCCCAATAGCCGAGATTGGCGAGGCGAAGCGTCGGCACGGCGATCGCCTTGATCGCGAACAAGGGATGAAACCGGGCGGGACGCACATGGCTCGGGCCGAGGCGGACCGCGTTGATCAACAGACCGGCGGCGACGGCCAGAACCGAAGCGAGCGCGATCGTCACCCTCCAATCCAATCGGCGAGGTTGAGCAGTGCGCTCGCCAGCGTGCCGGCGACGAAGCCGACCGACACGCTGCTGGCGAGCCAAGCTGCCCGGCTATCGTCGAGGCCGTGGGTGGTTTTTAAGGTCGGCGCAACCGCCGAGGCGGAAAACCAGAGAGATAGGGCGAGCACCACGCAAGTCGTAAGCAAAATAACGGAGAACCATTTGCCGGGCGGCGGCGGGTCGTCCTGTGCGGTCGGTATCATCGGTTTACTCGAATCACGTCGATCCCTCGATGCGAAAAATTTCGAAATGGGGCGGGAGCGACCGGGGGCGGCTTAACCGGCCGTCATCCCGCCCGAACGCCGCCGGCGGCGGCGCGCACGGCGCCTTCGGCCACGGCACGCGCGATCCAACGGCGCGTCTGCTCGATTTCGATCCCGAAGTGCGCGGCGATTTCGGCCTCCGGGCGCGGGCCGGCGGCGGCGAACCGCCGGAGTTCGGCGACGAACGCCGCATAAAGGTCGAACGGGGCCGTCGCGGTCGGTCGGGACGGGCGCGGGCCGGCGGGCCGCGCCGCCGGGGCGGACCGGGGATCGGCCGCGTCCCGGCCCCCGGCCAGGGCGCGCGCGACGAAGAAGTCGCGCATGCCGGCGCAATCCTCCACATCCTGTCGCGTGATCGGCGCCAGGCCGAGATGAAGCAGGGCGAGATTGCCCGAGGGCATCACGTCGTCGGTACGGACCAAGGCCGGCACCCATCCTTCGTTGCGGTTTTCGTCGGCGCCCAGCCAGATACCGCCGGTTTGGCGCGTTTCAACGATGACGGCGACGTCCGATAGGGCATATTGGTACTTGTTGGCGCGAATGGCGTTCGCGACCTTGAAGCGCACCTCGGGCGAAAAGGGCGTCGCGAAGGCCATCATTCCCGCCGCCAAGGCCTCGCGATAGCGCTTGGCGGCAAGGGCTTTTTCCAGGCTGTCGGACAAAACGCAAACCACCTTCCCGTTGTTGGCGAGGGCGGCGCCCACGACCTCGCGGTCGGCGCCGCGCATGTCGCTGGAAATGACCGTCATGCCTTCCCGGCCGCAGCGGGCGCCGAGAAGGCGGGCGAACTCGAGGCCGCGGGGCGAACTGTCGCGCGAACCGACGACGCAAATCCCCCCGCCGTCGAGCAATTCGCGCGGGCCCGCGCCGAACAGGAGCGGGAGGGCGGCAAATCCGAGCCGTCGCCGGAGGCGGGATGGATAACCGGGATCGAATTGGCCGACGACCCATATGCCGAGACCGGCCCATCGCTCGCGCGCGCGGGCGAGATCGTCCGTTCGCCGCAGCAAGGCGCCGAGACGCTCGCACAACGGTGCGGTCTTGGCATAATTTCTGAAGGTCGATTTGGCGTCTTTGTGGAGAAGATCGCCCAGGGCGATCCGGCGCGCTTCCAGCCAGCGCGCGAAGTCGCGGAATTCCGACGGCGACAGCGGCTTCAATCCCTCGCGCGAGTCGCCGAAGCGTCC
>VGZQ01000145.1 GCA_016872535.1 Rhodospirillales bacterium
CTCGACGGGCGCGTGTCGGCGGTGGTCGGCAGCCACACCCACGTGCCGACGGCGGACGCGCGCGTGCTGCCGGGCGGCACCGCCTACATCAGCGATCTCGGCATGTGCGGCGATTACGATTCGGTGATCGGCATGGAGAAGGGCCCGGCGACCGAACGGTTCGTGAGAAAAGTAATCGGCGCCCGGCTGGAACCGGCCTCCGGTCCCGGCGCGATCGCCGGACTCTTCGTCGAGACCGACGATCGAACCGGCCTCAGCATCCGGGCCGAGCCGGTGCGCCTCGGCCCCGGCCTGCCTTCCGCCATGCCCTCGCTCAACCCCCGCTAAGGAGATCGCTATGCCGACGCAACCGGAAAAAGCCCTCGCCTTCCGCGCGCTCCACCAACGTCCGGGCGTGTTCGTGCTGCCCAACCCTTGGGACGCGGGCAGCGCCAAGCTCCTCGCGCACATCGGCTTCGAGGCGCTCGCCACGACTAGTCTTGGATTTGCCGCTGCCTTGGGCAAGGTGGACGGCACCGGCGCCGTGAGCCGCGCCGACACGCTCGCCAACTGCCGCGCCGTCGCGGAAGCGACCGATCTTCCGGTCAACGCCGATCTCGAGAATTGCTTCGCCGACGATCCCCGGGCGGCGGCGGAAACCATCCGGCTCGCGGCCGAAGCGGGCGTGGTCGGCGGCTCGATCGAGGACGCGACCGGCGACGCGAGGAAGCCGATCTACGACTTCGATCACGCGGTCGAACGGGTGGCGGCAGCGGTCGAGGTGGCGCGCACGCTGCCGTTCCCGTTCACGCTCACCGCGCGCGCGGAAAATTTCCTGCACGGACGGCCCGACCTCGACGACACCATCCGCCGCCTGCAGGCGTTCGAGAAAGCAGGCGCCGACGTGCTCTACGCGCCGGGGCTCAAGGACCTCGCCGCCATCCGTCGGGTGGTCGCGTCGGTGACAAAGCCGGTGAACGTCCTGATGGCGTCGGCCGATCCTTCGCTCACGGTGCGCGATCTCGGCGATGCCGGCGTCAAGCGCATCAGCACCGGCAGCGCGCTCGCCCGCCTGGCGCTGGGCGCGTTCATGCGCGGCGCGCGGGCGTTGAAGGAGAACGGCGGCTTCGCCTGGATCGCCGACGCGGTCCCGAGCCGCGATTTGAAGGACGTGTTCGGGCGGGGCTGAGCCCCGACTTCTGCTTTCGGAAATCGGCCCGAAAGGGCGGCCGATTACGGGGTTTAATGCCCGATCAATGGGTTATGGGCTTTTTACCCGCGCGAAAGCCGCCCGAATATCGCCTTTATCCGGTTACAAGATTAGGCACGATACGGGCATCGGCGGGCTTTTTCGCCGTGGCGGCACCCGGGGCGGGTCGTTTATTAATATTAATAACCTAGATGTGGTATGCTTCGCGCCCCTTCGGGCGCATATGATGGTTTTTGCTTCAATCGTTAAGGACTTGAGGGACCATAGGTTCATGGCCGGTCATTCCCAATTCAAAAACATCATGCACCGCAAGGGCAAGCAGGACGCCAAGCGGGCCAAGGTGTTCACCAAGATCATCCGCGAGTTGACCGTCGCGGCGCGCGCAGGGCTCCCCGATCCCGCCGCCAACCCGCGGCTCCGCGCCGCGATGCTGGCGGCGCGCGAGGCCAACATGCCCAAGGACACCATCGAGCGCGCGATCAAGCGCGGCTCGGGCAACGACGCGGATTCGAATTACGAGGAAGTGCGCTACGAGGGCTTCGGCCCCGGCGGCGTCGCCATCATCGTCGAGGCGCTGACCGACAACCGCAACCGCACCGCGAGCGAGTTGCGCGCCGCCTTCACCAAGCACGGCGGCAACCTCGCCGAAACCGGCGCGGTCGGTTTCATGTTCGAGCGCGTCGGCGTCGTACGCTACTCGGCGTCGCGCGCCGGGAGCGACGCCATGTTCGAAGCGGCGCTCGACGCCGGCGCTGCCGACGTGCGCTCGGACGCCGACGGCCACGAAATCGTGTGCGCGCCCGACGATCTCGGCGCGGTGCGCGAGGGCCTGGAAAAGAAATTCGGCGAAGCGGCCGAGGCTCGGCTCGAATGGCGTCCGACCGGCGCGGTCGCGGTCGCGGGCGAGGCGGCGGAATCCTTGCTCAAGCTGCTCGAAGTGCTGGAGGATAACGACGACGTGCAGCGCGTCGTCTCCAACTTTGAGATGTCGGACGAGGCGCTGGCCAAGTTGAGCGCCTAGGAAATGACGGAGATGGTCGAACGGGGAATGCCATGCGGCTGATTGGACTGGACCCGGGCCTACGCGCGACCGGTTGGGGTGTGATCGAGGCCGACGGCAACCGGCTGCGACACGTCGCCGACGGCGCGGTCACGAGCGACGACGGTCTCCCCATGCCCCAGCGCCTCGCGCAGCTTTACGAACGCCTCGCCGAGGTCGTCCGCCGCCACGGCCCCGAGGAAGCGGCGGTCGAGGAAACCTTCGTCAACGTCAATCCGGTTTCGACCTTGAAACTCGGCCAGGCGCGCGCGGTGGCGCTGCTGGTTCCGGCGCAACTCGGGCTTCCGGTCGCGGAGTATCCGCCCAACCTGGTGAAGAAGTCCGTGGTTGGCGCCGGCCACGCCGCCAAGCAACAGGTGCAGGCCATGATCCGCGTCCTGCTGCCGGGTGCCCAGGTCGCGACGCCGGATTCGGCCGACGCGCTCGCCGTCGCCATCTGCCACGCGCATCACCGCGGCTCGCGCGATCGGATCGCGCGTGCGCTCATGAAGGAAGCCGTATCATGATCGCGAAATTACGCGGGACCGTGGATCACATCGGCGACGGTTTCGCCATCGTCGATGTCGGCGGCATCGGCTACAAGGTCGCGCTCGCCGCCGGCGCGCTCGCCCGTCTGCGGCCGGGAGAAGCGACGATCCTTTGGATCGAGACCCAGGTCGGCGAGGACCATATTCGTTTATTTGGCTTTCTCGACGCGGCCGAGCAGGATTGGTTCCGGTTGCTCACCACCGTCCAGGGTGTCGGCGCCAAGACCGCGCTCGCGCTGTTGTCGGCGCTGCCGCCGGGCGATCTCGCGCGCGCCATCGCGGCCTCCGACACGACCGCGCTCAGCCGCGCCGACGGGGTCGGCGGCAAGCTCGCGGCCCGCATCGCCGCCGAATTGCGCGACA
>VGZQ01000146.1 GCA_016872535.1 Rhodospirillales bacterium
TTTTTGATGTCCCGGCATCTCAGCGTGTACGCCTGTCCGTCCGAGCGAATGAACGAATTGAGGGCCGCGTTCGAGGAGATTCCCCGCTTGATGTAGGCTCGGCCGGGGTATCATCGGCCGGCCGAGCCGGGTCGTCGACGCAGGAACAGCCCATGGAAAAAAGAGAAGCGGCCGCTGGCGCCGCTTTGTTCGTCCTGCCGCTTCTGTTCGTCGCCGCGGCGCTGGCGCTGCGCCAAGCGGGCGGCGCGTTCTGGGAATGGCACGTTTCCGATCCCTCCTACTTCTACCTGTTCGACGCCATCCACCTCGTCCGGCTGCAGCCCCCCGGCCAGTCGTTTCATCCGGGCACCCCGGTCCAGCTGCTGGGCGCGCTGGCGCTGAAGCTCGCCGATCCACTTTCATCCGGGGCCGAGATCGCCGCCCGCGCGTTCGCCGATCCGGAGGCGCATCTCCGGGTCATCAGCAACGCCCTGATCGCCGTCAACGCCGTCGCCCTTGTGGTCGCGGGTTTCGCCGCGCGCGCCTTCACCGGCAACCTGGTACTGGCCTTGTTCGTGCAGGCGGCGCCGTTTCTGTCGATGGTCATTCTGAAAAACGCCTATCAGGCCAAGCCGGAATCGCTCCTCATCGCCGTCGCGCTCATGCTCGTCGTTTTGGTGTTCAAGGCGGGCGTGTCCGGGATGGAGGCCCGCAAGCCTTCGGCCGGGCTCGCGATCGCGTTCGGCGCGGTCGCCGGGCTCGGCATCGCCACCAAATTGACGGCGGCGCCGGTCTTTCTGCTGCCGCTGTTCCTGCTCGGCGGTGTTCGCGGGATCGCCGTCTATGCGGTTTCGGCGGCCGCGACGTTCGCGTTGTTCACCCTGCCGGCATGGCCCAATGTCGCCAAGGTCGCGGACTATATCGTTCCCACTCTTTTGCGCAGCGGCGCCTACGGCAGCGGCCCGGACTTCGTCGTCGATCTCGCCCGCTATCCGCGCGACGTGATCGATGTCGCGAGCCGACCCGTGGTCCATCTGCAATTGCTGTTCGGCGCGGCGGCGCTTCTGATCGCGGCGTGGCGTCGGCGCCGCGGCCTGGCGGTGCCGGCGTTCGAGCTCAGCGCGCTTGCCGGTCTCGCGCTGGCGGTCCTGGTCCAGGTACTGGCGGTCGCCAAGCAGCCGACGGCCAACTACATGGTTCCCGCCTACATGCTGATGCCGCTGGCGACGATCCTGTTCTACCGGTTCGTCGCCGGGCTCGGCTGGGGCGCCGAAACGCTCCGCCGCCGCGCGCGCCTGGCGGTGTCGCTGGTATTGCTGGCGTCGATCGCGGCGCAACCGTTCGCCGTCCGCCGCCAATACGCCGAATTGGTCCAAAAGCGCGCCGAGGCCGCCCGGGTCGACAACGCCCGCTTCGCCGACTGCGCCCGCATCTATTTCTTTCCCTCAAGCAGCCCGTCGTTCGCCCTTTTTCTCGGCGATTGGTGGACCGGCGGGCGCGAAAGCGACGCGGTCGCCCGCCGCGTCGGAGCCAACGAATACTGGTACGAACAGAACACCGGGGATTTGCGCGACGCCTTTGGTTCGCGCGATATCGCCCGGATCGTCGCCGACAACGCTTGCGTGTTCCTGCGCGGCGGGCATCCGGGACCGATCGGCAACTATCTCGCCCGCCACGTTCCCCATGTCCGCTTCGATCGCGCCTGCTCGACGCGCGAGGAAACCGTGCTCACCTGGGGCGTCGACTGCGCCGGGCGCCCGATTCCGAAATCCTAGGCAACCAGGTCGATCACGCTGCCGCGCGCGAGCAGCGTCGCGCGGCCGCCCAGGTCGAACGCGCGCACGGCATGCCCGGCGGACGAAGCGAAGGCCAGGCGCTCTTCCATCATCTGCAGGGTGAGCAGCCGGCGCGAGGCCAACTCGTGGGCCCGCGTCAATGCGCCCTCGGCCTCCGCGATTTCCGCGTCGGTGACGACGCGGAGGCCGGCAACGCGCCCTCCCAGATCGGGCGCGCCGAAACCGAGCCCCCGACTGTCGAGGGGCTGGGGCGCGAGCGTGATCGCGCCCCCGAAACGCGACGTTTGCACCTCCACGGCCGGCGTATCGGAAGCGATCAGGTTGATTCCGCCCCGCGTCTCCGCCGCGACCAGCGCGTTGATGTCGGCGAGCGCCCGCCGCGCCTCGGCCTGGATGTTGAGGCGCGACACCCGCGTTCCGCCGACGGCAAGTTGCGCGCTGCTTCCGACCAGGGAGCTGGTGCGCGCTTCGGCGACGGCGTCGCGGAACGCGGCGAGGGTGTCGACGATCACGCGCGCGCTCGCGACCGCGCCCGCGAGCGCCGTCCGCGCGGACGTCGCGTCGAGGTCGATCGTGTCCGTGGACCGCGCCGCCGAATCGAGAGAGATATCCGCGCGGGACAACTCGCCGGCCGGCGTCGCGTTCCGCGCCGAGAGCGGCGTCAGCACCCGCGGCGGGAGCGCCCCGATCAAGGCGGCGGAAATGGGATCGAATTCGGCCATGACGCCCGATCTTGCGTTGCGCCCGCGGTATGCGCGGGGAGGGCCATTCTGGCGAAAGGCGGGCGCTTCTCGTTTTCGCGCAGGGATGGGAAAACCGCGCCCGGCCGGGATGCTAGCATGAAGGGCGGGCATGGGCGGCGGATAACGCGTCCCGCCCTCATCCCTAAAAAATGTTCTATTATTATTGGGTTATAACAGGATTATTTATAAGAACTCTAAATAGTTGAACGAAGGGCCGCCATGCCCCACATTAGGGTCAATCGGGTCGCCTTTGCCTCGGAGAACTTCTTTATATGGTCGACAAGTTCGTCTCGTCCGCTTCTCGTCCGTTCGGGCCTTCGCTCGAGCGCCTGCGCGCTGCGGGGCTCCGGCCGACGCGTCAACGGCTCGCGCTAGCCAAACTGTTGTTCAACGGGATCGATCGCCACATCAGCGCGGAGGCCTTGCACGAGGAGGCCGAGGCGGCGGGCATCCGCGTGTCGCTCGCGACCGTCTACAACACGCTCCATCAGTTCACCGCCGTCGGATTGATGCGCGAAATCGTGGTCGACAGCCAGCGCTCCT
>VGZQ01000147.1 GCA_016872535.1 Rhodospirillales bacterium
TGCCCTCGATCGCTCCCGAATTCGCCCGCGCGTTCGATCTTTCGCCCGCGTTGATCGGCCTTCAGGTCAGCTTGGTGTATGGCGGCGCGATCATGACCTCGGTGGTGGCCGGCGGCATGGTTCGACGGTTCGGCGCCTGCCGCACCAGTCAGCTCGCGCTCGCGTTCTGGGCCGCGGGCGCCGGGCTGCTGGCATTGCCGACTTTGCTCACGTTGCCGCTCGCCTCGCTCGCGATCGGATTCGGCTACGGAATCACCAATCCGTCCGCCGCGCACCTGATCGGTCGGCTCGGCGCGGCACGCCGTCATGGCAATATCCTGTTTTCGATGAAACAGACCGGTTTCCCCCTGGGCGGCGTACTCGCCGGCGTGCTCGCGCCTCCGGCGACGGTGGCGTTCGGCTGGCAGGCGGCACCGCTCACGGCCGCCGTCGGGTGCTTGGCGCTGGCCCTTGCGCTCCAGGTCGTGCGCGCGCGCTGGGATTCGGATCGGGATCCGTCGGCCAGCTTCGCCGACAGCCCGTTCGCAGGCGCGGTCCTAGTTTGGAAGGATGCGGTGTTGCGGCGGCTCGCGCTGATGTCGTTCTGCTATTCCCTGGCTCAGGTTTGCCTGACCACCTACGTGGTAACCCTGCTGGTGGAGGACGCGGGTTTCGATCTGGTCGCGGCCGGGTTTGTGCTGGCGCTGGTCCAGGCGGCGAGCGTCGGCGGGCGCCTGTTGTGGGGCTGGATGGCGGACCGGATCAGGCGCGGGCTCGCGCTGCTGGCCGCGCTCGGACTGATGATGACCGTGGCCGGGCTCGCGGTCGCGGGGCTGGCCCACACGCTGGCGGCGGGCCCGCTGACGGCGCTTCTGGTCGCGTTCGGCGTTGTCGCCGTCGGTTGGAACGGCGTCTATCTCGCGGAAGTCGCGCGCATTGCCGGAGCCAGGGCCGGCGAGGCGACCGGCGGTTCGTTGGTGGTGACGTTCGCCGGCGTGCTGGTGGGACCCGCCATGTTCAGCATGCTGGTCGGGCCGATCGGCAGCTACGCGGCGACCTTCGCCGTGATTGCCGCTTTCACCCTGGTCGGGACCTGGCTCGTCGCCGTGCGTCATCCCGACCGCGCGCGTTGAAATGCGCCAATCGGTTAGGGCCTGCGTTCCCGGCCGGCGGCGGGGGGCAGCAGCGCCTCGATCGCGGCCGTGACTCGGGGCGCGAGCGGATCGGTCGGCGTCGAAAACCAATCGACCAGCTTGCCGTCGGGCCCGATCAGGTATTTATGGAAATTCCAGCGCGGAACGGCGATGGTGCCGAGTTCCGCCGCCGCCCATTTATAGAACGGGTGCGCGCTCTCGCCCTTGACCGTTTCCTTGGCGGTGAGCGGAAAATCGACGTCGAAATTGACGGTGCAGAATTTCTTGATCTCCGCCTCGCTGCCCGGCTCCTGGCCGCCGAAATCGTTGGACGGCACGCCCAGCACCACCAACCCGCGCTCGCGGTAGCGTTTCCACAATTCCTGAAGGCCGGCATACTGCTTGGTAAAGCCGCATTGGGACGCGGTATTGACCACCAGTACGGGACGCCCCCTGTAGCTCGCGAGCGGCAATGTGCCGCCTTCGATGGCGCGGAAGGCGAAATCGTGGGCATTGGCGGCCGATGCCCCTCGCGGGCGAAGCAATGCGGCGGCGGCGAAGGCGAGCGCGGCGCGTCGGGTAAATTCAGCCATAGCGCTCCTCTTTCCAAGGGTCGCCAATGTTATGGTAGCCACGCAGCTCCCAGAAGCCGGGACGGTCCTCGGCGTGGAACGAGATTTGACGGACCCACTTGGCGCTCTTCCAGAAATAGAGCGACGGGATGACGATCCGCATCGGCCCGCCGTGCTCGCGGGTGATCTCGGTGCCGTTCCAGGAACGGGCGAGCAGCGCGTCCGGCTCGGCGAAGCGCGCGAGCGGCACGTTGGTGGTGTAGCCGTCGTGGGCATGGAACACGACGAAGCGGGCCTCGGGTTTCGGCCTGACGATCGTCAGGAAATCCTTGGTGGCGACGCCGGACCAGCGGCTGTCGTAGAGCGACCAGGTGGTGACGCAATGGATGTCGGCGACGATGTCGCTTTGCGGCAGCGCCAGAAAATCGGCCCACGACCACATGACCGGGTTTTCGACCGCGCCGGTGACGGTCAGCTGCCAGCGGTTCCTGGGCACGTTAGGATGAACGCCGAGGTCGAGCACCGGCCATTTCGTCACCACGTTCTGGCCGGGCGGCAACTTGCGCTTGCCGTCGGGCCGGCGGTGGGGATTGACGGGGGGCGCTTCCTCCGCCGACTGGTGGCGCTTTTCCTGCGCGGCCTTTTCCTTGGAGCGAACGAGTTTTTCCTTGATCGCGCCGAGAATGGTTCCCGGCGCGCCGCCGAACAGCGCCTCGTATTTTTTGTCGTTGTTGTCGTCGAAGCTCATGGTCGATCATTTCGCGCAAATTTCGCGAAAGGGAATCACTTTGTGGCGAGGTGGGAGTCTGATTCCAAGGCAGTTTCGGCTGAATTTCACCCATTTGTGAGTCTAAATATTAAAAGTCTAAAACAAGGAAATTTGTAAGATTTATGATAATTTATATAATAATATCAAATATGTAAAATAAAGATATTGAGTCTAATTAAAATGTCTATTTTTGAATGGAATATGTATAAATAAACTGTTAATTTAGACATTATTAATCGCCGCCACGGACCGGATTTCGGACGCGATCGAACAATGACGGAGCAGGTTTTCACGAGTCGCGAGTTGATGGCGCGGGCCAAGATTTCCCGCGCCACGCTCAACAATTACATTGGCCTCGGCATACTGCCGAAGCCGGAACTCGGCCCGGGCCAAGGGCCGGGTCGTCAAGCGCCGCGCATCGGCCGTTTTCCCGCTTCCGCCCTGGAAACCCTTGCCGCCGTGGAAAAACTGAAGCGCGCCGGACACACCATGAGCGAAATTCCGGCGTTGCTCGCCGCGGGCACCGGAACGGCCGCGCGCGAACCGCGCGCGGCGGCGGCATCGCCGGTCCCGCTCGCCCGGCCGGTCGGCGACGGCCGG
>VGZQ01000148.1 GCA_016872535.1 Rhodospirillales bacterium
GCCTGATCCGCGCCCATTCCTTGTCGTTCAGCCAGTAAAGATGCGCCATCCCAGCCTCCGTTCTCCTCGGAGGCTTGAATCACATCTTCGTAGCGTTGAGAATCCCCTAATTGAGTACAGACCCTAGCCGGCGGCGCAAGCAAAAGCCCCCGCCCGACGGTTGGGAGCGGCGCGGCAACAAGCCGAAGGATGCGGCGTCCGCGTCGACTCCGGATCCGAGCTCGACTCCGGCGGCGACCTGACCGGCGCCCGGCGCCTCAACCGCCCGACGCGGCTTCGGCGCGCAGTTTCTGGCGGAACATGTCGATGGGAACCAGGCGACCGCGCACCTCCACGCACCAATAGTGCCAGCCGTTGCAGGCGGGCAGGCGTTGAACGTGTGCCGCCGCCTGATGGATCGAACCGCGAAAATCGGCGGTCACCAGCGTGCCGTCGGCCCGTACCCGGGCGGCATGGCGCCGCTCGGGGCTGTAGAGCATGGCACCGACGCCGAGCAGGCCGCGCTCCACCAGCGAGCCGAAGGGGATGCGCGGTTCGGCGCGCTTGGATGGGGTGCTGACCAGCGACGGATCCGCGACCGCGCGCACGTCCCTGAGCCGCCGTTCGGCGAGCGCGGCATAGCCCGCGTCGCGTTCGATGCCGATCCAGTTCCGGCCGAGCTTCTTGGCAACCGCGCCGGTGGTGCCGGACCCGAAGAAGGGATCGAGCACGACGTCACCCGGCTCGGTCGCGGCGAGGACCGCGCGGTGCAGCAGGGCTTCCGGCTTCTGGGTCGGGTGCGCCTTGCGCCCCGCGACCTTGAGGCGCTCGGCGCCGGTGCACAACGGCAGGGTCCAGTCCGAGCGCATCTGCAGGTCGTCGTTGAGATTTTTCATCGCCTCGTAATTGAAGCGGTAGCGCGAATCCTTGTCGCGCGCGCACCAGATCAAGGTCTCGTGAGCATTGGTGAAGCGCCGGCCGCGAAAGTTGGGCATCGGATTGGTCTTGCGCCAAATCACGTCGTTGAGGATCCAGAATCCGAGATCCTGGAGGACGACGCCGACTCGGAAGATGTTGTGGTAGGAACCGATGGTCCACAGGGTTCCGTCGGGCTTGAGCACGCGCCGCGCCGCCCCCAGCCAATCGCGCGTGAAACGGTCGTAGGCGGCGAAATCGGCGAACGAATCCCAGGCGTCGTCGACGCCATCGACGCGACTGTTGTTCGGGCGCAGCAAATCCCCGCCCAGTTGCAGGTTGTAGGGCGGATCGGCGAATACCATGTCGACGCACGCTTCCGGCAGCGCGCTCATGACCTCGACGCAGTCGCCGACGATGATTCGATTGGTTTTGATGGACGCCCCCGCGGTCATGGCGGGAGCATGAGTCACGGACTCCGGCGGGTCAAGAAATACAAATGAATCAAAGCGTTATGGTTAACGCGCTAGATTTCGTCGGCGCGCGATTCCCAGCACTCAAGATTTGGTGGCGCACGGGGATGCGCCGATGAGCGCGGCGATCGGACGAAACGAACGGCGGTGCGCCGGACTTGGGCCCAGACTGAGAAGCGCGGCGCGATGCTCGGCGGTGCCGTAGCCCGCATTCCGTTCCCAGCCATAGCCGGGATAGGCCGTAGCGAGCGCGGCCATTTCCGCGTCGCGGGTCACCTTGGCGACGATGGACGCCGCCGCGATCGAGAGCGAGCGCCCGTCGCCGCCGACGACGCAGCGCGCCGGGCACGGCAGTTCGGGCGCGCGGTTGCCGTCGATCAGCGCGACATCGGGCGGCCCCGCGAGCGCGTCGAGCGCCCGGCGCATGGCGAGCAAAGTCGCGCGCAGAATGTTCAACCGGTCGATCTCTTCGACCTCGGCCCGGCCGATGCCGATTTGGGCGCATGTCCTGAGTCGCCCGAGCAATTCGCCTCGCCGCGCGGGCGAAAGTTTCTTGGAATCGTCGAGGCTCTCGCGCAATTCGGGGCCGAGGCGCACGCGGTCGAGGACCACAGCCGCGGCGATTACCGGCCCGGCCCAGGGCCCGCGCCCGGCCTCGTCGATGCCCGCGATGCGCACGTAGCCTTCGCCCAGGGCCGCGTCCTCGAACGAAAAATCCGGCATGGCCGACGCGGTCAGAACAGCGCGAATTGCCCGCCCGGCGGTACCGGCGGGCGGAAGCGCGAAAAGTCGAACTTGGAGAGATCGCGCCGGTTGAGGCCGAGGCGCTCGCACGCCAAGCGAAAGCGGTCGGCCAGCAGCTCGGCGTAGGTGCCGCGCCCGCTCATCCGTTCGCCGAACTCGGCGGTATACAGCGCGCCGCCCCGGGTTTCGCGCAGTTGGTTGAGCACGTGCCTGGCCTTGCCGGGCGCGTGCGCGTCCAGCCATTCGCTGAATAAATCCTTCAGTTCCAGGGGCAGGCGCAGCAGCACGTAACCGGCTTCGCGTGTTCCGACCTCGGCCGCCG
>VGZQ01000149.1 GCA_016872535.1 Rhodospirillales bacterium
TTCATGCGCGGGCGGGTGAGTTATGGGATGCTGCGCATGATCGGCGTCGAGGACACCGTCGCCAAGGACGTGGACGACTACATCGCCATCGCCATCCGCCTCGGGCGCGAGCCCGAATTCCGCGCCCAAGTGCGCGCCAAGACCGCGGCCAACCGCCACAAGCTCTACAACGACGAAACATGCGTGCGTGGGTTCGAGAAGTTCCTGGTCGAGGCCGTCGCCCGCGCGCGGACCGGGCCATGAGCGCGGCGGCTCTGGTCCGCGAAGGGTTGGCGCATATTCGGGCGGGGCAACTGGACGAGGCGGAGGGCCGGTTTCGCGCCGCGCTCGCCCAGGATCCGGGGCGCGCCGACGCGCTCCATTACCTCGGTCTCGTTTTCCATCAGAAGGGCAAGTTCCAGGACGCGGCCGACATGTTGGCGCAGGCCGCCGGCCCGCTCTCCGGCAACGCCGATTTCCACGCCAACTTCGGCCTCGCCTTGCGAGACGCCGGGCGCTGGACCCGGGCCAAGGAGGAATACGCGCGGGCGCTGGCCAAGCGTCCGGATCATCCGGGCGCGACGTTCAATCTCGCCCAGGTGCTCGGCGAGGAAGGCGACCACGCGGGCGCGGCGGCGTTGTTCGCCAAGCTCGCGGCCCGCGACCCCGCCAACGCCGAGGCACGCTGTTTCCTCGGCCGCGCGCTCAAGGCGCAGGGAAATATCGCCGAAGCGCGCGCGGCGCTCGGCGAGGCGGTTCGTCTCGATCCCAGGTATCATTTTGCGTGGGCGCGCTTGGCCGAGCTCGAACTCGAAGCCGGCGACCTCGACGCCGCGCTGGCCGCGGCGAAGACGGTGGCCCTGGCGGCGCCGGCCAATTTCGACGCGGCGGTGACGGTCGCCGAGATTCACGGCCGGCGGGGCGAAACCGCCGAACGCGACGCGTGGCTCGCCCGGTCGCGCGCGCTCGTGCCCGATCCGGCCGAGTTCCTTTTCGCTCTCGGCATCGGTCTCGTCGAGCGGAGCTTTCCGGAGGCGGCGCGCCGGACGTTTCGCCGCGGCCTGATGTTCGCGCCCGATCACGCGCGGATGCGCTGGAGCCTCGCGCGCCTGTTGCCGGAAAGCTATCCCGATATCGGCGCGATCGACCGTGCGCGCGCCGAATACGCGGCGGGTCTTGCGGCGATCGAAGACTCGCTTCGGCTCGATACCCCGACGGCGGCGCGCGAGGCTTTTGCCGCTCTTCAGACGATGACCAATTTTTTCCTGGCTTACCAGGAAAGGGACGATCGGGATTTGCAAATGCGATTCGGCCGTATCGCCGGGCGCGTCGCCGCGGCGCGTTTCCCCGAATTCGCGCGCGCGCCCGATTTTCCACCGGCCGATCCGGTGCGTAAGCCGCGGATCGGTTTTCTCTCGATGTATTTTTGCGAGCATGTCGTCGCGCGCCTGTACGCCGGTTGGCCGGAGGCGCTGGACCGGCAACGCTTCGAGGTATTCGGCTATCACATCGGCCCGAACGACGACAGCATGACCCGGCGAATGGCGCGTCATTGCGACGTTTTTCGGCATCTGCCGCGTTCGCGCGCGCCTGCCGCGGCGGGTACGGTCGCCGCGTTGGACGAGTGGTTCGCCGGCATCGGTCGCGTGCTGCGCTCGGATCGGCTGGATGCGTTGATCTTCACCGACATCGGCATGGATCCGACCAGTTTCGCGCTGGCCGCGCTGCGCTTCGCGCCGGTTCAAGCGGCGGGGATTGGTCATCCGGTTACCACCGGGTTGCCGACCGTCGATTATTTCCTGTCGGGCGAATTGATCGAACCGCTCGCCGGCGACGCGCATTATTCGGAAAAACTCGTTCGGCTCCCCAATCTCTCGCTTCGTTTGTTCGATCCCATCCGCTCCGGGGATGTCGCGCCCAGGACGCGCGAATCGTTCGGCTTCGGCGCGGACGAAATTATCTATTTATGCACGCAATCGATCTTCAAGTATCTGCCCGGTTACGACCGTATCCACGCCGAAATCGCCCGTGCGCTACCGAAAGCGAAACTCGTCTTCGTCCGCTCCGGGCCGCCGGACTTGGACGCGGTATTCCTTCCCCGCCTCGCGCGCGCGTTCGCCGCCGCCGGGCTCGATCGCGATCGCCATTGTCTGTTCTTGGATCGCCTGTCGGCGAGCGATTTTCTTGCCTTGCACCAGGTCGGCGACGCGTTTCTCGACACCCCCGGCTGGTCGGGTGGCAACACCACGCTGGGCGCCATTTCGGCGGACCTGCCGGTGGTGACGCTGCCCGGCGAATTCATGCGCGGGCGGGTGAGTT
>VGZQ01000150.1 GCA_016872535.1 Rhodospirillales bacterium
AGCGCCACGGCATCGACGGACTCCTGCTGGCGACAATTCTGGCCGGCGCGATCATGGTCGCGGTCGGATTGTTCCGACTCGGCACCTACATCAAGTTCATCCCCTACCCCGTCACCGTCGGCTTCACCGCCGGCATCGCCGTCATCATTTTTGCGAGTCAGATCAGGGACCTGTTCGGCTTGACGCTCGCCGGGCCGGAACCGGGGCCGATCCTCGACAAAATTCCGGCGTTGCTCGACGCCGGATCGAGCGCCAATCCGGCCGCCGCCGGGGTCGCGCTGGCGACCATCCTCGTGATCGTCGGATGCAAGCGGATCCACGTCGCCTTGCCTGGCATGCTGATCGCGGTGGCGGTCGCCTCGGTCGTCGCCGCGATCCTGAACCTGCCGGTCGAGACCATCGGCTCGCGCTTCGGCGGCATTCCGCGCACTTTGCCGCTGCCCGCCTTGCCCGACATCACCCCGGCCAAGCTGCAAGCCGTGTTGCCGGACGCGCTGGCATTCGCGCTGTTGGGCGCGATCGAATCGCTTTTGTCGGCGGTCGTCGCCGACGGCATGACCGGCCGCCGCCACCGCTCCAATTGCGAATTGGTCGGGCAAGGGATCGCCAACGTCGCCTCCGGCCTGTTCGGCGGCATTTGCGTCACCGGCACCATCGCCCGCACCGCGACAAACGTGCGCTCCGGCGCGCGCGGGCCGGTCGCCGGGATGCTGCACGCGCTTTTCCTGCTGTTGTTCATGCTGCTGGCGGCGCCGCTCGCCGATTACATCCCGCTCGCGGCGCTCGCCGGGGTGCTGGCCGTGGTCGCCTGGAGCATGGCCGAGAAGTACGCGTTCCTGACCATCGCGCGGACGGGCGGCGGCGACGCCCTGGTGCTGCTCGCGACCTTCGCCTTGACGGTGTTCCGCGATCTGATCGAAGGCATCATCGTCGGCGTCGCCTTGGGGTCGATCCTGTTCATCAACCGCATGGCCGAGGCGGCGAACATCGAGACCCACGCGCCCCTGGTTTCCGCCGACCAGGCCGACGGTCGCGGCGAAATGCCCTACGATCCCGCCCAAGCGGCCGATTCCGACATCGTCGTTTATCGCATCACCGGCGCCTTTTTCTTCGCCGCCGCGTCGACCATCGGTTCGGTGTTGGACCGCATCGCCGACACCCACCGCGCCTTCATCGTCGATTTCTCGGCCGCCTCGTTCGTCGATTCCACCGCCGCCAAAACCATCGAGGCGATGGCGCGCAAGGCGCGCCGGCACGGCGTCAAGCTGCTGATCACCGGCACCACGCCGGAAATCCGGCGCGAGCTGTTCGTCAACGGTGTCAGGCCGCCGCTCGCCACCTACAAGCAAACCCTCGCCGACGGCCTGAAGGCGGCGCGGCGCGAAACGGCGAACGCTGGGTGACCGGTCGATCTTGCCTTAATATCGTAAATTTGCTATATCAAGCGTCATGGCTTGGCGGGTCGAAATCCTGAACGAAGCGGTCAGGGCGGAACTCGCCGAATTGCCGCTCGATATGCGCGCACGATTGACGCAAATTATCGACCTGATGGTGAGCGTAGGACCGCAACGGGTTCGGGAGCCTTACGTCAAGCATCTGCACGACAAGCTGTGGGAAATGCGGATGCGCGGCCGAGACGGCATCGCCCGGGCGATTTATCTCCTCGCCCACGAACAACGGATCGTCATTTTGCACGCGTTCGTTAAGAAAACCCAGAAAACGCCGCCGCGCGCCATTCGTCTCGCCCTGCAAAGGGCCAAGGAGTTGCCGCCATGACCATCCCCTTTCGCAAGCTCAAGGCCCAATGGATGAAGGACCCGGCCTTCCGAGCGGAATACACGGCGCTCGCGCCCGAATTCGCGCTCGCCCGCGCGCTCATCAAGGCCCGCGCCAAGGCCGGGCTGACCCAGGCCGCCGTCGCCAAGCGCATGGGGACGACGCAATCGGTGGTCGCGCGCATCGAAAGCGGGCGCACCCCACCCAACCTGAAAACGCTCGAAAAATACGCCCGTGCCGTCGGCCGACGGATCGAGCTTAGGTTATTGCCGGCGGCGTGAAGAAGCCGCAGAAATCTGCGCTTCATTCTTTTGTCCTAATCTTGTTACCGCCTGACAGGAAAGCCATTGTTGTGTCTTTACACGAAAAAAAAATCGTTAAGATTTATAAATGGTAATTAGGGCGAAACGTAACCAAAAAAGGCCTTCAGGAAGAGCCTGAAGGTGTTGTCGCCCCGGTGGTTGAAACGGAACTCGATTTCCTTGAGGTACATGGGGAAGTGGTACCTGGAGACGCCGC
>VGZQ01000151.1 GCA_016872535.1 Rhodospirillales bacterium
GAGTCTTTACATCTTTACCTCTTATGGGGGACCGGGGGCGAAGCCCCCGGCGGATTTGTTAAGCCGCAATGCCGGCTGTCGCCGCGTTGCTTTCTTTCTTCCGACGAAACGGCCGTCTACCCGCCCCATAACCCTGGCGTTGGATCCCGAGGAGGGAACCGGGTGAAGCCTGGGGGGACGGTGCCATGTTCGGGAGAATCAACGAATTCGGCGATACGGACGTAATCGCGCTCGAAGGCGCCTGGGATTTTTGCGCAGCCAGGAAAATCCGGCGTCTTTTGTTAAGCGCGGGCACCTCAGCCGGCAGCATACTTGTGGACCTTTCGCGGATCGTCCAGGCCGAAAGCTCCGTGGCGGCGATGGGAATCAATGGCCATTTCCCGCGGTTTTTTGGAAATGCGCCATCAATCGGCGATCAGGCGATTCCCCACGGCGAAAAACACCGTCTGCTTCCCGCATAACCCGACCAGGCAATCGAATGGAGGATTGACGCTATGCTCACGACAACGAAATCACGGCCAAGCCTTCGCGCCGGTCTGCTGGCGGCGGTCGGGGCGCTGACGCTCTCGGCCTGTAGCCTCTACACCGGCGGCGCGCCGCAGGAAGGCATCGGTTTCCGCGAAGCACGGTTCGTCGAAATGTCGGCGGCGCGCGAATGGCGCAAGTGCCGCGACGAAGCGCTCGAGCTCGACCGCCAGGCCCGCAAGGATATCTCCCCCGCGCGCTATCTCGCGAGCGCGCGCCTGATTGAAAAGTGCGAAGCCGAAGCCGGGCCCGAGGCGGCCAAGGTTGCCGAGGACGAGCGCATGCGTGCCTACGCCCTTGCCGTGCAGAATCACCTCAAGGGCGGCGACATCGCCAAGGCGCGCGAGGGTCTCGCGAAACTCAAGACGGCCTATCCGCGCGCCGATCTCTACTACGCCGACGGCTCGTCGTTCACCGATACCATGGATATCCTGCTCGGGATCAAGGATCGCTCCGCGATCGGCGAGATCGTGACCGTCAACGTCGGCGAGGAGCTGCAGGCCGAAATCCGGCGCGCGCACTACTGGAAACGCAACTGAACATCCGCGCTTGTGAACGAAAAGGAACAGCGCCCATGCGCACCGAACAAACCAGCCAAGACCGCCCGGTGCTACGGATTGCCGTCGGTCTCGCCGTCCTGATCGCGCTCGCCGGTTCTCCGCCGGCGGCGGCGAAGGAAAGCGGCCCCGACTGGCGTCCGCAATCGAGCGAACGCCTGGTCAAACTGCCGGCGACGTATCTCAAGAAATCGCTCGACCGCGATTTTGCCGAGTCCGCGCTCGGCACGGCTTTGCAGGGTGCCGACGAGGAAATCGGGCTCAAGGGCAAGACGCTTGCCGATCTGAAGAACGCGATCAATCAGGCCGAAGACGAGGTGCGCACCGAGCTGCGCCATCAGTTCCTGGCCGAGAAGAAAGCCTATCTCGATTTAATGTCGCGCAAGAATGCGCTACAGCGCAAGCATGCCGCGATCAAAGTCCGCCTGTTCGACGACATGCTCCAGAACCTGAACCAGGACAAAGCGGGAGAGACCCCGGCCAAGCGCGACTTGATCAAGCGCCAGGACGCGGCACGGACGCGCTTCGAATCCTCGCTCGCCAGCGTCGACATGGCGATGTTCCGCACGGGGACCGCGCCGGAAAGCAAGTATGCCGTCAAATACGCCGAGAACGTGGCCGCGATCGAGCAGCTGGTGGCGCGCATCCAGAACCACAAGATGAATGCCGGGCCGACCGTCGACGGCGAGCAGATCACCAAGCAGGACTATCTGCGCCAGATGCTGGCCGAGGCCCAGTCCGAACTGGCGATCCGCGACCAGGAGGATGTGATCCTCGGGCATATGGCCAAGCTGGTGGCGCTCGACGCCATGACGTTGGCCGAAGAGACCCTCGATTCGGATCTGGCCGCCGGGGAGGCCCCGAACCGGACGGCGCCGTCCCAAGCCGTGCAGTACTTCATGAGCAATTGATTCACAACCCGCGATCACCCGAAGGAGCTTAACGATGCGCAAGTCACTGATTTTCACTCTCGCTGGTCTCGCCGTAACCCTTGCCGCCGGCGCGGCCACCGCCGGCACCCTTGAGAACATGGAACGCGAGCGCGCGCTCATGATCGAGGCCATGTTGGATCCGTCCCTCGGGCCGGCAGAACGGCAGACCCGCTTC
>VGZQ01000152.1 GCA_016872535.1 Rhodospirillales bacterium
AGGCGCGCTCGCCGACGCCGAAGCCGCGCTCGCCATCGATCCGTCGTTGCCCGAGGCGCTGCTGGAACGCGGCATCCTCAAGCGCATCAAGGGCGACGACAAGGGCGCGCGCGCCGATTGGCGCGCGATCCTCGCGACCACGCCCGCCGGCGCGGCGGCCGAAGCCGCGCGCAAGAACCTCGAACTGATGGACGTGAAGGAGCGCTAAAAATCGAGATCGGCGTAGTGCTTGGGCGGCGGCGCGCCGGCGATCGCGTCCGCAAGCAGGGCGCGGAACGAGGGCCTGGACTTGATCCGCGCGTACCAGTCGCGCGCCGGTTCGTGCGCCTCCCACGGCACGTCGCCGAGATAATCGACGCAGGAAAGCTGCGCGGCGGCGGCGAGATCGGCGTAGGAAATGCGTTCGCCCGCGAGCCAACGGCGGCGCTCGACCAAATAGTCGACGTAATCGAGGTGCTGGCGCAGGTTGGCGTGCCCGGCGCGGATCGCGGCCGAATTGGGCTCGCCCTCGCGGAGCAGGCGCTTGTGGAGTTTTTCGTCGAGCAGCGGCCGGGTCGCCTCGCCGTGGAACTTGCGCTCGAACCAGGCGATCAGGCGGCGGGTTTCGGCGCGCTCGATCGGCGAATCGCCGATCAAGGGCGGATCGGGAAACATCTCGTCCAGGTATTCGCAAATCGGGTCGGCGCCCGAGAGCGCGATGCCGTCGGGCTCGACCAGCACCGGCACCTCGCATGCCGGGTTGAGGGCGAGGAATTCGACCCGGCGTTCGCGCGGGTTTTCCTCCACCAGCCGGAATTCCGCTTTCTTTTCCCGCAACGCGATCCGCACCCGGCGCGAAAACGGGCACAAGGAGAGATGATAGAGGGTGCGCATCGTCGTTTGCCGCCTTTTACACCTCTTTGCCCGGGGAGGAAACAACGCCGAAAAATTTCGGATTCGCGTCTTGTTCTCACGGCCAAGTGATTCGCGCGCGCGGGCGGCCGTGGAATAATGGGCCGAACGACAGCCGACCGAAGGACACGCCCATGTTGATCAAGCGCCTCCGCGCCGCCGACCCGAAGGGTTCCGACATCACCCCCCGCGCCGTGTTCGAAGGCCGCCGGACGCTCCTCAAGGCCGCGGGCCTCGCCGCCGCCTGGGCGGTCGCCCCCAAGTCGGCTTCCGCCGCCAAGACCGTGGCGCGCGGCGAGCCGATTCCCAACGTGGTGAAATGGCCGAAGTCGGCGACCGAAACGCCGACCGCCTACGAGCTCGCCACCACCTACAACAACTTCTACGAATTCGGCTTCGACAAGGAAGACCCGGTCCGCAATTCCAAGGACTTCAAGGCGCGCCCGTGGACGGTCGCGGTCGAAGGCCACGCCGCCAAGACCGGGACCTACGATTTCGAGGACCTGATCAAGCCGCACACGTTGGAGGAGCGGGTCTATCGCTTTCGTTGCGTCGAGGCGTGGTCGATGGTGGTGCCGTGGGTCGGCGTGCCGCTCGGCGACGTGCTCAAGCGGTTCGAGCCGACGGCGAAGGCGAAATACGTCGCGTTCCAGACCGTGCTGCGCCCGGAGGAGATGCCCGGGCAGCGCCTGCCCCTGCTGAAATGGCCCTATATCGAGGGCCTGCGCATGGACGAGGCGATGCACCCCTTGGCGCTGCTCACCGTCGGCATGTACGGCGAATGGCTGCCCAATCAGAACGGCGCGCCGCTCAGGGTGATCCTACCGTGGAAGTACGGCTTCAAGAGCATCAAGTCCATCGTCCGCATCGCCTTCACCGAGAAGGAGCCGCCGACGACCTGGAACATCGCCACCCCGCGCGAGTACGGCTTCTATTCCAACGTCAATCCCAAGGTCGATCACCCGCGCTGGAGCCAGGCCAAGGAACGCGTCATCGGCGATCCGTTCTTCTCGCCGCGCAAGCCGACCTTGATGTTCAACGGCTACGAGGAGGACGTGGCGCACCTCTACAAGGGCATGGACCTCGCCAAGCTCTATTAGGCTTCCGTCA
>VGZQ01000153.1 GCA_016872535.1 Rhodospirillales bacterium
TTCAGCCGCGCGATGATGGCCGCGACCGCCGCCTCCTCGTCCTCGGACAGCGGCACGCGCGGGAACGCGGCCAGATGGAATCCCCGGCGCAGGGCCCGCGCGGCGAAGGACAGACGCTTGGGGTATCTATTGCTCAACAAGACCGGGGAGAGGCGCTGCCCGTGAGTAAAGCTTCGGACCATCGGTTCCAGCATCAACAGGCTGGGCAGCACCAGCAGGGCCTCGCGCGGCCCGTGCGCCATCCCAACCGCGCGTGAGAAGGCATCCATGGTCGTCTCCCAAGCCGCGCGCAAGGCATTCGTGCCGGTCGGGGGATTGACGATCATGCGCGTCGTCGAGAATTCATCGGGCGCGGAGGGCGCGCCGCCCAGCCGGTCGATCACGCCCGCGCCGGCGGCCTCGGCCGCCTCGGCGACCAGCCAGCGCTTTGCTTGGTCATCGAGCAGGTCGTAATCGGAGCGCAGATCGACAAGCTCGACGGTTTCGACCTTGAAGCGCCGCGCCAGCGCGGCGACGGCGTGGCGGAAGCGCTCATAATAATGGCAGGCATGGCCGACTTCGCGGATGAACTGGCCGCCGATGGAAACGCCTTGGAACAACGTCGCATCCTGGCCGTCGATCATCGGCCAGCGCGCCGCATCAATGTAAGCGTCACACCATGTTCGCGGGTCATGGCAATCGGCCAGGCCCGCCTCGATATGCAGGGCGGGCCATCCGCGCGCCGCCGCTTCCTGCCAGGCCAGCCAGTCGCTGCTGACCGTCAGGGTATCGCCGTCGGGGCGGACGGCATCGAGCTGCGAGCGCGCCGCGACCAGCACCAGGCGCCGGTAGCGGCCGGCGAGACCCGGGGGATCGTCCCGCACCGAGGGAACGACGAGGCTCACCGGCGGGACTTCGCCGGAACGCCGAAAACGCGCGCTCCGGCGGCGACGTCGGCAACCACGGTCGCGCCGGCGGCGACGGTCGCGCCGGGCCCGATGACGACGCCCTGAACCACGGTCGCGCCGGGGCCGAGATGGGCATTGTCGCCGACGGTGACGCCGCCGGATAAGGTGACGCCCGGCGCGAGGTGGACATGGGCACCGATGACGCAGTCGTGGTCGACCGCTGCCCGGGTGTTGAGAACGCAGTTGGGGCCGAGCCGGACGCCGGGCTGGACGACCGCGCCGGCCATGACCTGAACGCCCTCGCCTAAAATCGTTTCGGGTCCGACTACCGCGTGAGGATCGATCACGCTGGCGAAACGCCAGCCGCGCGCCGACCAACGTTCGAACAGGCGCTTGCGCGCCGAATGGGGTTCCAGCGAGCCGACGCCGTTGACCAGTTTCGTTGCGGCGGAATCGAAACCGGCGAGAACGCTTTCGTCACCCAGGACAGCAACGCCCAGGACCGGGCAATCGCTCGCCGCCGTCTCGGCAACGACGCAGCCCCGCACCTCGACGCCCAAGCGGCGCAGGGACGCGATCAGCACCTTGGCGTGCCCGCCCGCGCCCAAAACAACGACCGGATCGCTCATCGCTTCATCATCCACGGACTCGAGGGGATATTGGCCAGGCGGGCGAACGTCGCCTCGGTGACGGCAAGATCGTCGGCGCGCGGGGCCTCGCGGTGGGCGGCGGTCTGGTGTAGCGGCCGCCAACACGGCCGGGTCTGGATGCCGGCGGCGTTGGTTTCGGCGAGAAAGCGGTCGCGCGTCTCGGCGTCGTCGAAGCGCAGCGCGTTGAGCCAGTAGTTGCCGCGATCC
>VGZQ01000154.1 GCA_016872535.1 Rhodospirillales bacterium
GCGGCACCGCCTTCAGGATGGCGCGGCGGACGTCGCCGTCGGTGACGGTGCCGAGCAGCCGGTCCGCGTCGTCCACCACCAGGCAAATCTGCTTCGACGAGGCATCGATGATGCGGATCGCCTCGGCCAGCGGGGCGCCGTCGCGCAACAGGGTGCTGCGCCAGTGGGTCATCGGGATGCCTCGGGGGTTGCCGTGTCGGCGAAGGTCTTAACGATCAGGCGCCGATCCAGCGGCACCGATTTCAGCACGGCGAGAATACGCGGCACGGCGCGGCCGTCGCCGTAGGAATTGACCAACCCGGCCAGGCCGGCGCGAAAGGCGGGATCGAGGGCGCGGCGCCAAGCGTCCGCGATCGCCGCGGCCTCGCCCGCGCAGGCAATGACGTTACGGTCGGCGAGTCGGCCTTTTTGGCGATCGCCGATATTGACCGTCGGCAGCTTGAAGCTTGCCGCCTCGATGATGCCCGACGAGGAATTGCCGACCATGCAATCGGCGTGGTTGAGCAGTTCGAGATAAAGATCCCGGCCGAGCGATTCGCGGTAGATGCATCCCGGACGGCTCGCGGCGAAGGCGCTAATGGCTTCGCGGATCGGGGCGTTGCCGGTGTCGGCATTGGGGGCGGTGAACACGACCTGGCTGTCGATGTTGGCGGCGGCTTTCAGCACGGCGGCGACGGCGTCCGCCGTCTTGTCCGCCGCCAGGGTCTCCGGGTGATAGGTCAGCAGGCTGACCGGGCGCTTGGGGTCGAGACCGAGGCCGCCGATCACGTCGGCGCGCGGCGAGGGGCGGAACGCGACGAGGGCATCAAGCCCGGGCTGGCCGGACAGGGTCACGCGCCAGGCCTCCTCGCCCATTTGCCGGATGCGCCGGGCGTAGAGTTCATGGGAGGGAAAATGCAGGTGCGCGAGCTTGGTCAGGGAATGGCGGATGGCCTCGTCGATGGCGCCCTCGGTCGACTCGCCGCCCGAGATATGCGCGATGGGGATGGCGAACGGCAAGGCGGCCAGCGCGGCGGGATAGGAGTCGTAACGATCCCCCAACACCACCAAAATGTCGGGCCGCCGGTTGGCGAAGGCGGCGGCGAAGCCGGAAACGCCGGCGGCGATGGTCCGGGCGACGGCCTCGGGCGAATCGCCGCCCTGGAAACTCGGCACCTCGACAATCACCTCGGCGGGTTCGGCGGCCTTCACTTCGTCCAAGGTATGGCCGTGGGCGCGGGAATGGTGCATGCCGGTGGCGTAGACGATCAGGTCAAGCTCCGGCGCGGCGCGGACCGCGTCCATCAGGCCGCGCAAGAGGCCGAAGTCGGCGCGGGCCGAAGTAACGATGCCGATCCGGCGGCGGCTCACGCGGCCGTCCCCGGCCTGAGGCGGCCAATGTCCTTCAGGGTCGTGATTATCTGGATCGTCTAGCATTTAGACGTGGCGTCTGGTGACACGGTATTTATTCGAGTTGTTGTATTTACCTAGGCATCCCGTTTGGTCGTGGAACAGTGGTAAAACAGCCCTAATGTCAACACCCGAAAGAGTCATCAGGCCAAATCAAAAATCTGTAGGTGACGAGGAATAATAAAAGGTAATTAGGGCGATTCGTAACCATGTGCTAGGAGGAAAGGCGCATGGTTATAGGGGGTTCGAGGGTTTTCGGGTGTGCGGCCAACTTTGAGCGGGGCCGCAAGTGCGTTTTCTGCGGGTCGTTCAA
>VGZQ01000155.1 GCA_016872535.1 Rhodospirillales bacterium
CTGCTCGATGCGCGCGACCGTCGCCTGTTTTCCGCGATCGTGGCCATGGCGCGGTCGCTCGGGCTCGACATCGCCGTCGAAGGGATCGAAACGCCCGAGCATTTGTGGCTGGCGCGCGGCGAACGGTGTTCCTACGCCCAAGGATACCTGTTCAGCCCGCCCATGCCGTTCGGTTCGTTCGTCGAATTTCTCGACCGGAAAACCGTGATCAGTTCGTGAGAGCGAAAGCCGACGGTGTCATCTGGGCGGCGGCAACGCGCGCCCCGGCACCTGCGGCAACGGCGGCGTCGGCGGCACGACCGCTTGCGCCCGCCGGGTCGACGGCCGGCCGAACAATTCTTCGACCCCGTCGGCGGCGGCGTTGGCGACCATAACCGCCACCTGCCCCCAAGCGCCGTTGAGGCTGCCGGCGGGGATCGTGTTTTCCTGGATGGCGCGGCCGACCTGGCCGCCGCTCACGGTGGTGACGGTCCAAATCACCTTGGCCCGCTGGCGCCCGTTGGTCGGGGGCGCGATCTCGACCCGGCCTTCGATCAGGAACACCGCTTGGCGCGGATCTTCTGTCACCATGAAGTTGCGGATGCGGAGCGCCTGCTTGATCGCCAACATCAACGCCTGGTTGCCGTCGCCGGGCGCGCCCTCGACCAATTTGACCAGGATCACCGGATTGGCCCAGGCCGAAGACAAGGGCTAGCCCTGCACCGGCGCGACCGGCGCCGAGGCGATCTCGCGCACCGGCGGCGAAGGCGGCGGCGCGGCTTGCGGGACGGCTTGTGGAAACGGTTGCGGTACGGCTTGCGCGGCGGCGGCGGCAGGCGCGTAAACCGGGGGCTCTTGCCGGGCTGGCGCGGACGGTCGCGCGAGCGAATCCCCACGCGTGTCAACAGGCGCGGCGACCGGCTGGTTCGACGCGATCTCGCCGCCGAGGACGAAACCATCCTCGCGCCGGTTGGCCGGACGGGACGCCACCAAACGAGGCGATTCGTTGCGCAGCAGCGCCGCCGCCTTGGGCGCGATTTCGGAAGCGATCATCTGCACCGCCGACGGCGCGGCGCGCGTCCACAGCTTGCGATCCATGGCCGCGATCTGGCGGTGTTCGGCGATCGGCGCGCCGTCGCGGCCGCGGTAGGTCCAGGCGATCTCGAGCCACACGACGCTGTCGCCTTCCTCGATGGTTTCGACCTGGCCCTCGATCGTCCGCGACCGGCCGTCGGGCGCCGTTCCGGCGCGGGCATTCGGCGTCGTCGCTCTGAGCAAGCGCGCGATTTCCTCGGCCAACGCCGGCCGCCCGAGCCAATCGGTCCCGGCGAGCGGCAGCACGATCACATGTGGATCGTCGGCGATGCCCGTATCGCCACCGCCGAAGGAGAACCAGCCGCCGACGCGCGAGCCCAACTCGCCCACCTGGGACGGGATACGCTTGACCGTGTCGCACGCGCCCAACAGCGCAAGCAGCGTCAGAACCGCCGCAACGCGGGGTGCCCCGCTCATGGCGACCTCCCCAACGGCTGGGACGGCGCGCCGTCGGCGGCGGCGAAGCTTTTCGCCGTCGGCACGGGCAGACCGGCGACGTCGGGCACAGCCGGAACCTTCAGGCGACGCTCGGAGGTTTGCCTGGGCGCAGAGCGCGCGGCCGACTCCTC
>VGZQ01000156.1 GCA_016872535.1 Rhodospirillales bacterium
TGGATCGCGGGATCGAGCAGCGCGCGGCGGCGCCGATTGTAAAAATCGTGTACCCGCGCCGGATCGCGCCGGAACGCGTCGGGCGTCGCCACGTCCTCGATCCGCACCGTCGCCCAGATGCCGTCGGCGTCGCGAAACGTGCTGAGGCCGGATTCTTTGGAAATCCCCGCTCCGGTCAGTACGACGATGCGTTTTTCGCGGTTCATGGGCGTGAACTTGCTCCCGGCAAGGGCTCCGATAATAATCCGCGTCGCATAATCCCGAAACCGCCGAATGCGGGAAAACCATGATTCGCGTTCTCTTCGTCTGCCTCGGTAACATCTGCCGCTCGCCCACCGCCGAAGGCGTGTTTCGCGCGCGTGTCGCGCACGCCGGGCTTGCGCACGCCATTGCGACCGATTCCGCCGGAACCCACGGCTATCATATCGGCGAGCCGCCCGATCCCCGGGCGCGCGCGGCGGCGAAACGGCGCGGCGTCGATATCTCGGATTTGCGCGGCCGCCAAGTCGCGCGCGAGGACTTCGAGCGTTTCGAATACGTGCTGGCCATGGATCGCTCGAACCTGCGCAACCTTGCCCGCTTGTGCCCCAGGGGGGCGGAATCCCGGCTCCGGCTTTTTCTCGAATTCGCGCCGGAAGGGGCGCCCGACGAAGTCCCGGATCCCTACTACGGCGGCGCGGACGGTTTCGAATACGTGCTTGACCTCGCCGAGGCGGCCGCCGACGGCCTCCTCGCGCATATTCGCGAACTCCATCTCGCCGGAAACAATGGCCCGCGCGGCGCTTGAATCCCGGATCGCCGAGGTCGCGGGCGCGCGCGTCATCGGACTTTCGCCGCTCTCCGGCGGCTGCGTCGGCGACGTGTTCCGCGTCGATCTCGCCTCGGGCGTCCGCGTCGTGGTCAAGGCGGGAAGCGGCGGCAGCCGGCTCGACCTCGAGGGCGATATGCTCCGCGCGCTCGAACGGACGGGTCTTCCGGTGCCAAAAGTGGTTTTCGCGGCGGACGATCTTTTGGTTATGGACTACGTCGAAACGTCCGGCGGCCTGACCGAAAGCGCGGAGGCGCACGCCGCCGAACTGCTCGCCCGCCTGCACGGGAACACCGCGCCCGCGTTCGGCTACGACGGCGATACGCTGATCGGCGGGCTTCTTCAGCCGAACGGCCGGGAGGCAAGCTGGCTCGCGTTCTTCCGCGACCGAAGGCTTCTATACATGGCGACGGAGGCGCATCGGGCCGGGCGGTTGCCCGCTCGGATCGTCGGCCGGATCGAAAAGCTGGCGGGGCGGCTCGGCCAATGGATCGAAGGCTCGACGCCGCCCGCCTTGATCCACGGCGACGCCTGGGGCGGCAACATCCTGTGCCGGCGGGGACGCGTCGCCGCGTTCGTCGATCCCGCGGTCTACTACGCCGATCCGGAAATCGAACTCGCGTTCGGCACCCTGTTCGGCACCTTCGGGCCCGCGTTCTTCCGCCGTTACGGGGAACTGCGCCCGTTGCGGCCGGGTTTCTTCGAGGCGCGGCGCGATC